>DATAIT010000009.1 GCA_036262515.1 Acidimicrobiales bacterium
CGCTCTCCGCGACCTGACGGTAAGGCCAGCCTCGGCCGACGGGCGCGCCGATTGCCGGGTATTTGTTGCCTCCGCCAGGAGTCGGGAGGCAGGTCGCGGTGGCGCCACCGGACCGATCTGGAAATACGGAGCGCCGCCTCGGCGGAGGGCGACCAAGAAGCCCTGGCGGGCTTCCTGATCCAGTGTGCCGCCGGACGCCCCCCGGGCCGTCAAGGCTGCCCCTCCGGGCGGCCGCCGGCCGGCCTTGACCGCCCTGGTCCCCCGCGGGCACCGGCGGGTCCTCGGTTCAGACCGCCGAAGGTTCCTGGTGGAGCTCGGTTAGAGAGGATAACTGGGCCGCTTTTGGTGCCGATTTTGAGGCAAAACCGCAGGTCAGCACACTGCTAAGCGAAAAACGCTCCGTAGTCAGATGCTCTATCCGTTGAGCTACGAGCGCGGGCAGCGCCGAGTGTAGGCGACGAGGTCTTCGTGGGATCGCTTGGCGGAGAGGGAGGGATTTGAACCCTCGGACCCAGTTTCCCAGGTCAACTCATTAGCAGTGAGTCCGATTCGGCCGCTCTCGCACCTCTCCCGATGGCCAGTCTAGGTCCTGCTCCCGGCCTCCGTCCCGAGCCTGGAGGTCCTCAGTTCAGGCCCATCGTGGGCAGGACGGAGGCGAACTACCGACGGTGCCGGATGGGCAACCCGGCCGCCTCGCCACGCCGCTGGTGTCGACCCGCGAACGATCGAACCACGGCAGCGGACCGGACCCCGGGCGGCGACCTCGATCCCACGATGGGCGAGAACGGAGCCCTCAGGGCAGCCTCGTCGCGCCCTTCAACTGGGTGCCGGGCTCCTCGTCCTCGTCGAGCACGGACTGCGAGCCGCCGGCCACGGCGTCGGCGTCGAGCGCCTCCCGCAGTGGCGGGAACGAGCCGTCCTCGTCCTCGGCCGCCGGGCTTTCCGGCCGGCGATCGGGCCCCGATCCGATGTGCTCGTCCACGACCACCTCCCCGTCCTTCGCCGTCCCGGGGGCGGGCCCCGACGGCGGCGCCTCGGGGGAAGGCCATTCGCCGCCGCCCGCCGCGACCTCAGGGTTCTGGTTCTGCTGGGCGATCACCTTGTCGGCTCCGTCACCCACGTTGGTTGGCAGGGGCACGCTCGTCACCGTGTCTACTCGGGGGTCGCTCGTCGTCTCGTCCATGCCGGGACTGTTCCCCGCCGAGGCCACGGCGACGCATGTCGCCCAGGCGCCACCGCGACGCATGGGCGACTCCCGGCACCTGCGTTAGCGTGCCCCGATGCAGGTCTGGCCGGGACAGCCCTATCCCCTCGGCGCCACCTACGACGGTGCCGGCACCAACTTCTCCGTGTTCTCCGAGGTCGCCGACCGGGTGGAACTGTGCCTGTTCGACGAGGCGGGCGAGACCAAGATCACGCTGCCGGAGGTCACCGCTTTCTGCTGGCACTGCTACCTGCCCGGCATCGGCCCGGGGCAGCGTTACGGCTTCCGGGTCCACGGACCGTACGATCCGGCGGCAGGCAATCGGTGCAACCCCGCCAAGCTGTTGCTCGACCCCTACGCCAAGGCGGTCGAGGGTCAGGTCAAGTGGGCCGAAGCGGTGTTCCCTTACCGCTTCGGCGCCCCGGACACCATGAACCGGGCGGACAGCGCGGCCTACATGCCCAAGGCGGTGGTCACCAATCCGTGGTTCGACTGGGCCAACGACCGCCCGCCGGTGTCGCCGTACCACGAGGCGGTCATCTACGAGGTGCACGTGAAGGGCCTCACGATGCGCCATCCGGGCGTGCCCAAGGAGCTTCGCGGCACCTACGCCGGCATCGCCCATCCGGCGGTGATCGAGTACCTCCAGATGCTCGGGATCACCGCGGTGGAGCTGCTCCCCGTGCACCAGTTCGTCCACGACTCACACCTCGAGTCGAAGGGACTCCGCAACTACTGGGGCTACAACTCCATCGCCTACCTGGCGCCGCACAACGAGTACAGCGCCACCGGCCAGGCCGGCCAGCAGGTGCAGGAGTTCAAGCAGATGGTGAAGACGCTGCACGAGGCGGGCATCGAGGTCATCCTCGACGTCGTCTACAATCACACGGCCGAGGGCAACCACATGGGCCCGGTGCTGTCGCTCAAAGGCATCGACAATGCCGGGTACTACCGCCTGGTCGACGACGACAAGCGGTACTACTACGACACCACCGGCACGGGGAACAGCCTCGACATGCGGCACCCGCACGTGCTGCAGCTCATCATGGACAGCCTGCGGTACTGGGTCACCGACATGCACGTGGACGGGTTCCGCTTCGACCTCGCAGCCACGCTGGCCCGCCAGTTCCACGAGGTCGACCGCCTGTCGGCCTTCTTCGACCTCATCCAGCAGGATCCCGTGGTCAGCCAGGTGAAACTCATCGCCGAGCCGTGGGACCTGGGCGAGGGCGGCTACCAGGTGGGCAGCTTCCCCCCGTTGTGGTCGGAGTGGAACGGGAAGTACCGCGACCACGTGCGGGACTACTGGCGGGGCGAGGACAAGCTGCTCGACGAGTTCGCATTCCGGTTCACGGGCAGCTCCGACCTGTACGAGTCCGGTGGCCGCCGCCCGTTCGCCAGCGTCAACTTCGTGACCGCCCACGACGGCTTCACCCTCGCCGACCTCGTCTCGTTCAACGACAAGCACAACGAGGCCAACGGCGAGGACAACAACGACGGCGAAAGCCACAACCGGTCGTGGAACTGCGGCGTCGAGGGACCCAGCGACGATCCTGCGGTCATCGAGCTGCGGGCCCGGCAGATGCGCAACTTCCTCGCCACGCTGATGCTGTCCCAGGGCGTGCCCATGCTGCTCGGCGGTGACGAGATGGGTCGTACCCAGCGCGGAAACAACAACGCCTACTGCCAGGACAACGACGTCTCCTGGTACGACTGGGACAACCAGGACGGCGAGCTGGTCGCCTTCACGCAGCGGCTCATCAGCCTGCGCAACACCCATCCCGTGTTCCGGCGGCGCCACTTCTTCCAGGGCCAGCCGCTCCACGGCGCCGGGGTATCGGACATCGCCTGGTTCCGGGCCGACGGGACGGAGATGTCGGACATCGATTGGCGCGAGGGATACGCCAAGACCATCGGCGTGTTCCTGAACGGCGACGCCATCCCCGATCTCGGCGCCCGGGGCGAGCGGATCACCGACGACTCCTTCCTCGTGCTGTTCAACGCCCACTTCGAGCGGGTCGAGTTCGTGCTCCCCGCCGAGGAGTTCGGCGAGCGCTGGGTGAAGGTCCTCGACACGGCCGACGCCTTCGACGAGGGCCTGCAGCTGAAGGCGACCGAGGCGCTGGACGTCGAGAGTCGCTCGCTGGTCCTGCTCCGACGTGGCGGCTGAGCCCGCCGCCGGCGAGCCGGCTGAGCCCGGGCCGTGGGCCACCTACCGGGTGCAGCTGTCACCGACGTTCACGTTCGACGACGCCGCTGCCATCGCCGGGTACCTGGCCGATCTCGGCATCACGCACCTCTACGCGTCGCCGGTGCTCCAGGCCGCACCCGGCAGCACCCACGGCTACGACGTGGTCGACCACCACCGCGTCAACGTGGAGCTCGGGGGCGAGGCCGGCCATGCCCGGATGTGCGACGCCCTCGGTGCCGCCGGTCTGGGCCAGGTCCTCGACGTGGTCCCCAACCACATGGCCATCGGCGGGCCCGAGAACGCGTGGTGGTGGGACGTGCTTGAGAACGGGCCGGCCAGCGTGTACGCAGCCTACTTCGACGTCGACTGGGATCCTCCCGAGTTCAAGCTGCGCCACACCGTCCTCCTGCCCATCCTCGGGGACCACTACGGACGGGTGCTCGAAGCGGGCGAGCTGAACCTGCGCCGGGAAGGTGGCTCGTTCACCGTCCACTACCACGACCACGTCGTCCCGGTCGCGCCCAGAACGATCGACCGCCTGCTGGTGGCGGCGGCCGAGGACTGCGGCTCGGCCGAGCTGGAGTCGATCGGCGCCGCCTTCGGTCGCCTCCCCCCGGCGACGGCCACGGATCGCGACAGCGTCCGCGAACGCCACCGCGACAAGGAGGTGCTCCGCGCCCGGCTCTCGGCGTTGTGCGAGGAGGAGCCCGAGCGGGCTGCCTCGATCGACCGGCGCGTCGAGGCGATCAACGCCGACTGCGACGCCCTCGACGCCCTCCTCGACCGCCAGAACTACCGCCTGGCCTTCTGGCGCACGGCCGGCCGCGAGCTCGACTACCGGCGGTTCTTCGACATCAACACGCTGGTGGGCGTGCGGGTGGAGGACCCGCAGGTGTTCGACGACACGCACACCCTCCTGCTGGAGTGGCTCGACAAGGGCGTGATCGACGGGCTGCGCATCGACCACCCCGACGGACTGCTCGATCCCGAGGGCTACCTCGACCGGCTGCACGACGCCACGGGCGGCAAGTGGACCGTCGTCGAGAAGATCCTCGAGCCCGGCGAGCAGCTCCCCGAGTCGTGGCCCGTGGCCGGCACCACTGGGTACGACTTCCTCAGCCGAGTGGGGGGCCTGTTCGTCGACCCGGCCGGCCGCGACGCGCTCCTCGCCACCTACACCGGGATCACCGGCCGGCCGGCCGACTTCGACGAGGCAGTGCTGGCCAACAAGCACCTCGTCCTCCGGGACGTCCTGGCCGCCGACCTCAACCGCCTCACGGCCCTGTTCGTCCAGGTGTGCGAGCGTCACCGGCGCTACCGCGACTACACCCGCCACGAGCTCCACGAAGCACTCCGCGAGGTCCTGGCCTGCTTTCCCGTGTACCGGACGTACGTACGGCCCGCCGACGGCACCGTGCGCGACGCCGACGTGGCCCGTGTCGAGCACGCCGTTTCGCTGGCCGTCGCCCGCCGTCCGGACATCGACGGTGAGCTGTTCACCTTCCTCGCCGACCTCCTCCTGCTCCGCCGCCGCGGGGAAGCGGCGGCGCCCGGCTTGCCGGCACCGGTGGGGGAGGTGGAGGCCGAGCTGGTCGCCCGGTTCCAGCAGGTCACGGGGCCCGTGATGGCCAAGGGCGTGGAGGACACCACGTTCTACGACTACGTGCCCCTCGTGTCGCTCAACGAGGTAGGCGACTCCCCCGGTCATTGGGGCACGACCGTCGACGAGTTCCACCGCAGCTGCGCCGAGGCGGCCCGGACGTGGCCCCGATCGATGCTGGCCACCAGCACCCACGACACCAAGCGGAGCGAGGACGTCCGGGCCCGGCTGCACCTGCTCTCGGAGATGCCCGATCGGTGGACTGAGGCGGTGGAGCGCTGGCGGGCCATGAACGTCCGGCACCGCGCCGGTCCCGATCTGCCCGACTCCAACATCGAGTACCTGCTGTACCAGACGCTGGTGGGCGCGTGGCCGCTTCCCCTGGACCGCGCCGCCGCCTACATGGAGAAGGCGGCCAAGGAGGCGAAGTCGCAGACGTCGTGGATCGATCCGGACCTCGACTACGACGCCGCTCTCCGGGCGTTCGTGGACGGCGTCATGGGCGACGAGGCCTTCCAGGCGGACCTGGCGGTGTTCGTGGCCCCGCTCGTGGCCCCCGGGCGGGTGTCCTCCCTGGCCCAGGCGCTCGTGAAGCTCACGGCGCCGGGCGTGCCGGACACGTACCAGGGGACCGAGCTGTGGGACCTCAGCCTGGTGGATCCCGACAACCGCAGGCCGGTCGACTATGCGACGCGCCGGCGGCTCCTGGCCGAGCTGGCCGGGATGGACGCCCGTTCGGTGTGGGCCCGCGCCGACGAGGGCCTTCCCAAGCTGCACGTGGTACGGGAGGCGCTGCACCTGCGACAGCGGGTCCCGGAGGCGTTCGGTGCCACCGCCGACTACGTGCCCGTCGCTGCGGGCGGTCAAAAGGCGGCGCACGTCGTGGCGTACTGCCGGGGCGGCCTGGCCGTCACCGTCGTGCCCCGACTCGTCCTCGGCCTCGGTCGCGACTGGCTCGATACCGTGGTCGACCTGCCGCCCGGGAGGTGGGGCAACGTCCTCACCGGGGATGACATCGCCGGCGGCTCCGCCGCCGTCGCCGACCTGCTTGCATCCTTCCCGGTGGCCCTGCTCGAGCGATCGCCCGACGCCTGAGCCGCGGCGCCGAGTGTTCGCTGGACGTCCTTTCTTTGGCCGCTACACGACACGGAGTGTCGCCAAATGGGAAAAGAAGGCCACCTGCTGAACGGCGGATCGACGCCCCGCCGTCGCCGACCGCCTGGGAGGGCGGCGGGTTGCCGTCCTCGGATCGGGGAAGGGTGGCTCAGATGACCACGTTCCGGGTGTGGGCGCCGAAGGCGGCGGTGGTGGAGCTCGACCTGTCCGGCCGCCGGGTGTCCATGGCGGCGATGGCCGGCGGTTGGCACGCGGCCGACGTCCGCGACGCCGCGCCCGGCACGGACTACGGGTACGCGCTCGACGGCGGTCCCGTCCTGCCCGACCCCCGGTCGCCCTGGCAACCGGCGGGCGTCGACGGGCCGTCGCGCACCGTCGACCACGCCGCCTTCCCCTGGACCGACGCGGCCTGGCGAGGCGTCCACCTCCCCTCCGCCGTGCTCTACGAGCTGCATGTGGGCACCTTCACGGCCGAGGGCACCTTCGATGCTGTCGTCGGCAGGCTCGACCACCTTCGCGACCTCGGAGTGGACGCCATCGAGCTGATGCCGGTGGCCCAGTTCCCGGGGACCCGAGGGTGGGGGTACGACGGGGTCGACCTCTATGCCCCGCACGAGTCCTACGGCGGTCCCGAGGGGCTCAAGCGCCTGGTCGACGCCTGCCACGCGCGGGGCCTCGGCGTGGTGATGGACGTCGTGTACAACCACCTAGGCCCCGCCGGCAACTACCTCGGGGCGTACGGGCCCTACTTCACCGAGCGCTACGCCACCCCGTGGGGAGCGGCCGTCAACCTCGACGACGCCGGCAGCGACGAGGTCCGCGCCTTCTTCGTGGACAACGCCCTCATGTGGTTGCGGGACTACCACTGCGACGGGCTGCGCATCGACGCCGTCCACGCCATCCTCGACACGTCCGCCACCCACCTGCTGGAGGAACTGGCCGTCGGCGTCGAGGCCCTGGCCGCCTCGCTCGGGCGACCGCTGTTCACCATCGCCGAGAGCGACCTCAACGACCCGCGCGTGGTGCGCCGGCGGGAGGTGGGTGGCTACGGCATCGACGCCCAGTGGAGCGACGACTTCCACCACGCCGTGCACGCCGCCCTCACCGGTCAGCGCGACGGCTACTACGCCGACTTCGGCCGCTTGGCCCACGTTGCCACCGCCCTCCGCCGGGCCTTCGTGTACGCCGGCGAGTACTCCGCCGCCCGCGACCGCCGCCACGGCCGGTTCGACCCCGGGCTGTCCGGGAGTCGCTTCCTCGGGTACGCGCAGAATCACGACCAGGTGGGCAACCGGGCCCAGGGCGACCGCAGTTCGGCGCTCATGTCGCCCGGTCGGCTGCGCCTGGCCGCTGCCCTGGTGCTGACCTCGCCGTTCGTCCCGATGCTGTTCCAGGGCGAGGAGTGGGCCGCCACCACGCCGTTCCAGTACTTCACCGACCACGAGGACCCGGCGCTCGGAATTGCCGTCAGCGAGGGCCGGCGCTCGGAGTTCGTGGCCTTCGGCTGGGAGCCGGCCGACGTGCCCGATCCTCAGGATCGGGCCACCTTCGAGCGGTCCATCCTCGACTGGTCCGAGCTGGGCCGCAAGGAGCATGCCGCCATGCTCGACTGGCACCGGCGCCTCATCGCTCTGCGCCGGTCCGTGCCCGCCCTCGCCGACGCCCGCATGGAGGCCGTTCGCTGCCGCTTCGACGAGGAGGCCGGCTGGCTGGAGGTACGCCGGGGGACGGTCACGGTGGCCGGGAACATCGGTGTCCTCCCGGTCGAACTGGTCGCCTCCGGCAACCTCGTGCTCGCCAGCGAGGGCGCCGAGATGGGCACCGGCGGAACGCTGCGGCTGGCGCCCGATTCCGTTGCCGTGCTGGCCTGAGCCCTGTGCCAACCTCGTCGGGACCGGGAAGGCTCTACGACGCCGTCGTGGTCGGCGGCGGGGCGGCGGGGCTCGCCGCCGCCCTGTGGATCGCCCGCTACCGGCGGTCCGTCGCCGTGCTCGACGGCGGGGAGCCCCGAAACCAGTGGGTGGACCTGGCCCACGGCTACCTCGGGGAGGATCCTGTCCACCCCGGGGACCTCCTCCAGCGGGCGCGCGAACAGCTGGAGCGGTACCCCGAGGCCGACCTGTGCTCGGGCCAGGCGGCGGCATCCGAGCGCGACCCCGGCGGCGTCTTCGTGACCGAGGCCGACGACGGGCTGCGCCTGCGGTCGCGCCGGTTGGTGCTGGCCACGGGCGTCAAGGACCGGTTTCCCGAGGTCGAGCGGTTCTTCGAGCACTACGGGGCCAGCGTCTTCCACTGCCCGACGTGCGATGGCTACGAAGCCCGCGACGCCCGGGTCGTGGCCTTCGGCTGGAGCGAGGACCTGACCGGCTTCGCCGTCACCCTGCTCGGGTGGGCCCGTAGCGTCACGATCGTCACCGACGGGCGCCCGTTCGA
Source organism: Acidimicrobiales bacterium (assembly GCA_036262515.1). Lineage (GTDB taxonomy): Bacteria > Actinomycetota > Acidimicrobiia > Acidimicrobiales > JAHFUS01. The sequence continues at coordinate 8,545 of DATAIT010000009.1, forward strand.
GGGCGACGACGCCTGCCGCCGCCAGCTGGATGCCGCTGGAATCCCGGTGCTCGAAGACGACGCCGTCGAGCTCCTGGGCCGGCGGGGCGACCTGCAGGGGGTGCGGCTGCGGGACGCCGGCGTGGTGCCGTGCGAGCTGGCCTTCTTCTCCATCGCCCACGAGCCCCGCACGGAACTGGCCCGGCAGCTCGGCTGCCAGCTCACAGACGAGGGCTGCATCGTGGTCGACGAGGATGCGGCCACGTCGGTGCCGGGCGTCTACGCGGCCGGCGACGTCACTCCCGGTCTCCAGCTGGTGCAGGTCGCAGCGGCCAAGGGGGCGACCGCCGGGGTCGCCTGCGCCCGGTCGCTGCGGGGCGAGGGCGGCCAGCCGGATGGGTGGACGGGTCTCATCCCTGGGTAGGTCCCGGACATGACAGACGAGCGGAGCCAAGAGCAGGCCGGCCAGGCGTCCACCGACGACGACAAGCCGGACGAGCCGAAGGCCACGGATGAGGCGGACGTGAAGCAGTCGGCCGACGACGAGCCGAAGGACACGGATGAGGCGGACGTGGACCAGTCGGCCGACGACGAGCCGAAGGCCACCGACCGGACGGACGCCGACCAGTCGGCCGACGACGAGCCGGAGAGCTCGGATGAGGCGGACGTCGACCAGTCGGCCCAGGACGAGCCGAAGGCCACCGACGGGACGGACGCCGACCAGTCGGCCGACGGCGAGCCGGAGGACACGGACGAGCGGAGCGAAGAGCAGGCCGGCCAGGCGGCGTCCGGCGACGACGACGAGCCGGAGGACACGGACGGGGCCGACGACGCCGAGACGGCCCCGAAGGACCGGCTGGAGGCCCTCCAGGACGACATCGACGAGGTCCGGCGGCGGGTGGACGACCCGCTCCAGGGAGATCACGCCTTCATTGAGGAGGGCGAGGCAAGCGAGGACCAGCCCGTCGACGACACCATCGCCCCCCCGGGCTGAGGCGCCGAACCGTCCCGAAGATTTTTCTCGAGAATCGTGTTTGGGCCCCGGGTCCTCGGGGCAGAACTGAGGTGTCCCGCCCCCCGGGAGCCCCACATACCGGGAAAGCCGCCCATAGCCGGCTTTCCCGGTATGTGCGCGTCCGGGCCCGGGTTCGGATCGGCGGCCCGCAGCCCTCAGGCCACGGCTGACGCCGGGGGGGCGTCGTCGAGCAGGTCGAGGACGGCTCTCTCGATCGGCCCCTGCGTCGACAGCTGGCCGAAGCAGGCGCCCTCGCCCAGCTTCGACAGGGCGGGGGCCACAGTCACGCCGGCCAGATAGCGGTCCACCACCCGGGGATCGACGTACGACGAGCGGCACACCGCCGGGGTGTTGCCCAGCCAGTGCGAGACCTGCTTCATGGCCCACGCCACCGCCCGCTTGCGCGCCGCCGGCGACCCGGCCTCCACGCAGACGGCCAGGCTGACCGCGGCCAGCACCGACGCGTTCCACGTGCGGAAGTCCTTGGCCGTGAACTCGGCGCCCGTGGCGTCCTTGATGTAGGCGTTGATGTCGGCGGACTTCACGTCCACCCACCGCCGGCCGTCCCGGAAGGCCAGCAGCTCGGGTCCACCACCCCGGCGCTTCTTGAGCGCCTGTACCAACGCGAAGACCTCGGCGTCGACGACCGCCTGGAAGCGGCGCTTGCCGCTCTTGGCCACGTAGTCGAACCGCACTTCGCCGTCGACCAGGCGCACGTGGCGCTTCTGGATGGTGGCCAGGCCGTAGCTCTGGTTCTGCTCGGCGTAGCCCTCGGTACCGATGCGGAAGAAGCCGATGTCGAGCAGTCGCGTGGCGCAGGCCAGCACGCGGGCCCTGGTGGGCTCGTCGCCCGCCAGGTCGGTGGTGATGACCTTCCGCAGGTGCGGAAGGCAGCGGGCGAAGTCGAGCATGTGGTCGAACTTCTCCCGGTCGCGCCGGGTGCGCCAATCGTCGTGGTAGCGGTACTGGCGGCGCCCGGCGGCGTCGGTGCCCATGGCCTGGATGTGCCCGTTGGCCAGGGAGCAGATCCACACGTCGGTCCATGCCGGAGGGATGGCGAGTGCCCGGATGCGGGCCAGATCGGCCGCGTCCGTCACCCGTTGGCCGGCTTCGTGGTACACGAATCCACGCCCGGCGCGCCGGCGCTCGATGCCCGGCCCGGAGCAGTCGACCCGGCGCAGCCGTGCCACGGTCAGTGGGCCGCAGCCAGCCCCTTCTCGGCCAGGGCGGGGCGCAGCTCCTGCTCCCAGAAACGGATGAACCCGTCCTGATCAGGGCCGACCTGGTGGACGTAGAGATGGGTGTACCCGGCGTCGGCGTACTTCCGCACCACGGCGGCGTGACGGGACACGTCGGGGCCGCACACCACGGTCTGGGCCACGTCGTCCTCCGTCACCATGCCGGCCGCCTCCTCGAAGTGCTTCGGCGTGGGGAGATCCTGGGAGAGCTGCCCCTTGATGGCGGCGTTCGGCCACACCTGGAAGGCGGTCTTGCGGGCCTGCTCCTCGTCCTCGGCCCAGCACACGGTGATCTGCCCGTACCGCGGCTTGCCGGCGCCACCGTCGCTCTCGAACGCGTCGAGCGCCTCGCGGTCGGGAACGGTGCCCCAGTACCCGTCTCCCGCCCGGCCGGCCAGCGATGCCGCCTTCGGTCCGCCGCCGGCGACGACGATGTCGGGCAGCGTGTCGGGCAGGTCGAAGATGGTGGCGTTCTCGACGGTGTAGTGCTTCCCGTGATGGTCCTGGCTGCCGCCCTGCCACAGCGTGCGGATCACCTCCACCGCCTCCTCCAGCATCTCCAGTCGCTCGGGTGCGGTGGGCCACCGGTCGCCCAGGATGTGCTCGTTGAGCGCCTCGCCGCTTCCCACGCCGAGGAAGAATCGGCCGGGCATCAGGCACGCGGTGGTGGCGGCCGCCTGAGCGACGATCGCCGGGTGCAGCCGCACCGTCGGGCAGGTCACGCCGGTGCCGACCGGAATCCGTTCGGTGGCCTGGGCGATTGCGCCGAGCACGCCCCACACGAACGGGCTGTGGCCCTGCGCCTTGACCCACGGGTGGAAGTGGTCGGAGATCCCGATGAAGGAGAAGCCGGCCTCTTCGGCCCGGACCGCCTGGCGCACGAGCGCAGAAGGCGGGTGCTCCTCGCTGGAAAGGGCCAACCCCAGCTCGACGGTTGCGGCCATGACTGTCTCCTCCTCAAGAATCCCGGCGCGCCGGCGGGCTGCTCCACCACCGGCGTTCTCGCTCCTTACCCGCAGGTCGCCGCGCGGGAACGCCGGCGGGCGCTGCCGGCCGGGCGGTCACCGAGGGGCGTCGTCCTCGTCGGGCAACGGGCCGGGGAGGGCCTGCTCGATGGCGTCGGCCTCGGGAACGTCCGCAGGGATGCGAAACGGCACGGTCTCGATGTCCGGTCGAACGGCCAACTGCTCCTGCTCGGCGCGGTCGGCGTCGGGCACCGGATCGGGGACGAGGTCGTCTGGGGTGCCGGAGGTGTCGGTCATGTGCCCCGAATCTATTGCGCGCACGCACCGCCGCTGTTTGCGTCTGCCGGGCGACGGGTAGCCCGCCAGGGTGGGCCAATCGACGATCCCTCCCGACGCGCCCGTCGATCGCGCCCGGCAGGCCCGATTCGCCCGCCGCATCTTCATCGTCGTGCTCTGCGCGTTCCTGCTCGCCGGTGTGCTCGGCATGCTCGGCGTCCGCACGGCAACGGTGCACGGTGAAGGCGGTGGGTACCAGCTCGAGGTCCGCTACGCCAAGGTGGCGCGGTCGGGTCTGTCAGTCCCGTGGGTGGTGACGATCCGTCACCCCGGCGGCTTCTCCGGCCCCGTCACCCTCGCCACCAACAGCGAGTACTTCGACATGCTCGACGAGAACTCGTTCGATCCGGAGCCGGAGTCGACGACGTCCGACGGCGAGCGACTCATATGGCAGTTCCAACCGCCCGAGGGGGGCGACACGATGGAGGTCGCCCTGGACACCCGGGTCGGCCTCAACGTGCAGCTGGGCACGACCGGCACCACCGAGGTGCTCGAGGGCGGGGCACCGGTCGCCACCGTCGAGTACAAGACCTGGATCATGCCCTGATGGAGCTACCGCTCCGGGCCACCGCCGTGTTCTTCTTCCTGTGGGCGGTGACGCGCGCCTTGGGCAAGCGTGAGCTGGCCCAGATGAGCGCCTTCGAACTGGTTCTGCTGATCACGCTCGGCGACCTCGTGCAGCAGGGCGTGACCCAGGAGGACTACTCGGTCACGGGCGCCTTCCTGGCCGTGGGCACGATCGCCTTTTGGGTGCTCGTGTTCGGCTACGTCGGCTTTCGGTTCCCAGCGTCACGCAACGTCATCGAAGGTGTGCCCCTGGTCATCGTGCACAAGGGGAAGCCGATGGAGCAGGCCATGCGGACCGAGCGGCTCACGCTGGACGAGGTCCTCGAGGCGGCGCGGGAGCAAGGGATCAGGGACCTCGACGAGGTGGAGGCGGCGATCCTCGACCCCGACGGCACGTTCGCCTTCATCAAGGTCGACGGCGAGCAGCATCAGCCGGACGAGAAGCAGGCCACCTGAGGCGCCGGTGATGGTGGCCATCGGGGGCGGGGAGGGTGGCGCGTGTCGCCGCCGGTGACGGGCGTGGTGCTGGTGAATCCCAAGTCCGGACCGCTGCCGGACCCGCTGGGCGAGGTGCGCGAGCACTTCGGTGGCCATGAGGTCGTCGAGTGCAGCGGTGAGGATCTCGAGGAGCGGGCCCGGACCGCCATCGGGTCGGCGCCGGGCTTCGTCGCCATGGCCGGGGGTGACGGCAGCGTCCGCTGCGTCGCCTCGCTGCTGGCAGGGTCCGAGACACCCCTGGTGCCGGTCCCCACCGGCACGCGGAACCACTTCGCCCGCGAGCTCGGGATCCAGACGGTGGCCGAGGCCGCCGTGGCCGCCGTCGACGGGGTCCGGCGCCGCGTCGACCTGGCCGAGGTCAACGGCGAGCGGTTCGTGAACAACGCCAGCATCGGCTTCTACGCCGCCCTGGTGCGCGAGCGTCACGCCCACGAGCGCCGCCTGCCCAAAGCGTTGGCCAACGCGACGGCGGCGTGGGCCCAGGCCCGCAAGGGCCACCGGTTCGCGGTGAAGGTGGACCGGCGGGACTACCGGGCGTGGCTCGTGTTCGTGGGCAACGGCTGCTACGGCGAGGGGATCGCCGATCTGATGAATCGGGACGCGCTCGACGCCGCCGTCCTCGACGTCCGGGTGCTGCGCGCCGACGCCGGCCTGGCCCGGACGCGCATGGTGCTGGCGCTGCTGCTCGGGCGGATCGGGCGCTCGCCCATGATCGTGCAGAACGAGCTGCACGAGGTCGAGATCGGTGTCGAGCGCTCGGCGGTGGAGGTCGCCCTGGACGGGGAGGTCGTCCGGTTGCGGCCGCCGCTGCGCTTCACCTCCCTGCCCGGAGCGCTCGCCGTCCTGGTGCCGCCGGACCGGCCGGACCGGTAGTTTCGACGCCATGAGCGGCTGGGACCCGTACCCCGGCATCCTGGCCGGCCCGGTCGACGATCCCGCCAAGTTGCGGGCCACCTACCCGGAGCGAACGGGAGCGGTCGGGATGCGTACCGTGCACCGGGCCTCGGGCTTCAGCGGCGTGGTCGTCCGCTTCGAACCCGACGGCCTCACGCTGCGGGGAGCATCGGGGCTCGAGCGGGTCTTCGCCTACGGCCCTGGCGCCTTCGCCGTGGACGGCGCGGCGGTGACGCTCCTGCGCCCGTCCCCCTCCCCGCCCTCCGCACCCTCGGTCACCGCCTCGGGTTCGTTGGCCGTCCCGGACCATCGGCCGCGCGTGGCTCGGGCCAGCCGCATCCTGGTGGAGGGTGTGCACGACGCCGAGCTGGTCGAGCGCGTGTGGGGCGACGACCTTCGAATCGAAGGCGTCGTCGTCGAGCGGCTCGACGGCCTCGACCACCTGGCCGCCGTGGTGGCGGACTTCGCGCCCGGGCCCGGCCGCCGCCTGGGCGTGCTGGTCGACCACCTCGTCGCCGGGTCGAAGGAGTCCCGCATGGCGGCGTCGGTCCGTCATCCGCACGTCCTGGTCACCGGAACGCCGTTCGTCGACGTGTGGGAGGCGGTTGACCCGGCCGTCGTCGGCATCGCCGCCTGGCCCGATGTCCCGCGGGGCGTCGACTGGAAGGCGGGCGTGTGCCAGCGCCTCGGCGTGGGTGAACCGGCCGCCATGTGGCGGCGCATCCTGGCGTCGGTCTCGACCTACGCCGACCTGGCGCCCGCCCTCGTGGGTGCGGTGGAACGGCTGATCGACTTCGTCACGGATCCGGGTTCCGCGGGGGGATGAAGCGGCCGCCGTGCTTGCGGTGCACGGTCTGCTTGGTCACGCCGAGCGCACCGGCGACCTCCTGCCACGTCCACCCCAGGGCCCGCGCCCGGTCGACGTGAAGGCGCTCGACGTGGTCGAGCAGGCGGCGGAGGGCGGCCACCGCCTGAAGGCCCCGGCCGGGGTGGGTGCCTCCGGCGTCCCGGACGAGCTCGGCTGCCGTGGCCATCGGGTCAACATATGGTGACGGGTCCTCAGCGTCAACACCGGCTGACGGCGACGTCGATTCCGATGTCAGTGTCCGGCCCCTGTTCTATGCATGTGCGACGGTGAGAACGTCGGTCATTCCGGTGATCTCGAGGAGGCGACGGACCGTCAACGGCGGGCGCCGCAGCACGAGAGTGCCGCCCCGAGCCTGCAACAGCCCGTGGATCGACACGACCGCATGCAGGCCGCTCGAGTCGATGAACCGGACGCCACTGAGGTCGAGCGCGATGACGAGGTTGCCCTGCGCCTCGATCACGTCGAGCAACCGCTCGAGCAGCAGCTGCGTGGACGCGCAGTCGAGCTCGCCGCCGACCTGGACGACCACCTGGCCGGCCTCCCGCTTGAAGCGGAGCGACAGCTCCGAGGCGACACCCGTCGACGACGACATCGACCGACCGGTCGGCGATGAGGCGGGCATGCATGTCCTCCCGAACGTCGCCACGAGGGAAAAAGGGGGGCATGTCGACAACCGACAATTCCCGACGGCTGCCTGGCTCAACCGGCGGGACAAGCTACCACGCCATGCGGTCATTCAAACCCGAAACGGACGCCGTTTGATCGGGCGATTGGTCAGCGGTCGCGGGGCCCCTTCAGCCGCTCGACGTCGCGCAGCAGCTTGGCCCCGCGGCGTCCCTGCGCCCGGCGGGCGTGCTCGTCCTTGTGGGCCTCGAGGGCGTCGAGCTCGCTGAGGAGCTTGTGGTAGCTCGTCAGCCGCCGGGCGTCGAGTGATCCGTCTGCCACGGCGGCCCGCACCGCGCACCCCGGCTCGCCGTCGTGGCGGCAGTCCCGGAACCGGCAGCCGGCCGCCGCGTCCTCCACGTCGTCGAAGGCAGCAGCCAGGCCGCCGCCAGCGTCCCAGAGGGGCAGGCTGCGCAGCCCGGGGGTGTCGAGCAGGACGCCGCCACCGGGGACGGGCACCAGCTGGCGGGCGGTGGTGGTGTGCCGCCCGCGCGAGTCGCCCTCGCGTACCGCACCGGTGGACTGGATCTCGTCACCGACGAGGCGGTTCACCAATGTCGACTTGCCGGCTCCCGACGGGCCGAGCAGGGCGAGCGTGCGGGCGGGGCGGAGCAGGGCCCGCACGTCGTCGATCCCGTCACCGGCAACCGTCGAGGTCACGAGGACTGGCAGTCCGCCGGCCGCCCCGCCGGCCGCCTGCACGGCGTGGTCGAGGTCGGGCGCCAGGTCGGCCTTGGTGAGCAGGACCACGGGCGACGCCCCGCTCTCCCACGCCGCCGCCAGCATCCGCTCCAGGCGGTTCTGGCCGACCGGGCGGTCGAGGGCGCACACGACGCCGACCACGTCGACGTTGGCCGCGAGCACCTGCTCGGCGGTCACCCGCTCGTCGGGGTCCTTCCGCGAGATGGCCGACCAGCGTGGCGCGATGGCCACCACGCCAGGGTCGTCACCCCCGATCTCTTGAACTGCGACCCAGTCACCGGTGGCCGGGACGCCGTCCAGCCCGGCCTGGCGGGCTATGGCGCCGAACGGCGACGCCCGGACCGGGCCGTCGTCGGTGACGACCACGCACGATCCGCGGTCGACACGGGCCACCCGGCCGGCGACGGCATGGGGCGCGTCGAGGGCGGCGAAGAGGGCGGCCACGCGGTCGTCCCATCCGAAGGAAGTGAGCTGGCCGGCCATCGGCTCGCGAAGTTATCGGTGCGGCCGGCGGGGGGTGGATGGATATTCGGGCGGGTACCGGACCGGCGCCGAGGGGTTAGGAGGCGGGCGGTCCCTCGGACCCCTCGGGGCGCCGGGTCGGGCTCAGTACTTGAACCCGCAGAGCAGGTGACCGAGCTTGATGAGGGCGTACGGCTTCTTGTTCTGGGCCGACTCGGCCCGCGAACCGCTGTAGGCGTTGGGGATCCCCATGACACCGCCCCCGCCCTGCTCCTCGGGACGCGGTGTCGACGTGAGGGCGGCGGGCATGGTGGGAGCGGGGATGATCGACGTCCGCTCCTCGGGCTCCGCCTCGAACTCGACCAGCTCGCCCGAGGGGCTCTCGAACTCCTCCCGGACGTCGTCCTGCACGGCCGCGTGTGCCAATCCCGGCTCCCTTCACTCGCCGCCACTATCGGCTGAACTTCGTCTAGTATCGCACCTAGTTCCGCCCAGGGGACCCCCCAAATCGTGCGCCGTGCGCCGTGCGCCGTGCGCCGTGCGCCGTGGGGTCGAGGTCCTGCTCGCCGCTCAGAGGCGCGGCGGCGGAGGATCGGGCGTCTGCGGGGGCGGCGGGTCCTGCGGTTGCTGGGCGAGGTGCTCGATCAGCGGCTCGATGTGCAGGAACGCCCCGAGCTCGGCGCGCAGGCGCTCGACCGCATCGCCCGCCGCGCTGATCTGGGCGCGGCCCGACATCTCCCCGACCACGGAGATTCCTTCGGTGGAGCGTAGCTGGTCGAGCCAGTCCTCCGGGGCCACGGTCCGCTGGCTGCGGCGGACGGCGACGATGTACTGCGGGTCGGCCATCGAGGCCGAGGATACGGCCGCTGCTCGGCTACTTGACCACCAGCTTGGCGGCCGACGGGATGCCCCGGCCCTGGTAGCGGGGGGCCAACCCGATGTCCCGGCTCACCTGGCGGAGGAGCGAACGGGCTTTCTCGGCACGGGTGAGGTCGCGGGGCAGTTGCCGGTAGGCCGGCGAGGCGGACAGCACGGCGGCCAGCAGGCCGCACGCCGCCGGGCTCGCCATCGAGGTGCCGTCCATCGGGGCGTAGGGCGCCACCATCCCGAAGCGCTCCGGGACGGGGGCGATGATGCCCACGCCCGGGGCGGCGCAGTCGATCTCCGGCCCGAAGCAGCTGAAGTTGGCGAGATACAGGTTGTCGTCGCCGAACTTCTCCGGCTCTTGCGGGAGGCGGATGGATGCCAGCGAGCCGGGCGGCCCCCACCCCTCCAGCCCGAGGGCGGACACGGCGATGCACTCTGGAAACGCCGCCGGGAACTCGACCGGACCGGCGCTGTTGGCGGCTGCGCAGACGCACAGGGTGCCCCGCTCGCTGGCGTCGACGATGGCGTCGTGCTCGATCTCCGAGGGCTGCGGTGCCCCGAGACTCATGTTGACGAGGTCCGCCCTGCGGGTGCGGGAGAGTTCGTCGATGGCGTTGGCGATGTCGCCCTGGTTGGCACCCGCGTCGGGTCCGGGGAACACGCGGGCGACGATCAGGTCGACGCCGGGTGCGATCCCGCCGGGTCGGCGGGAGGTGGCCGATGGACGGGCACCGATGGTGCCGCAGACGTGCGAACCGTGGGAGGCGACGTCGCGCCCGGCACCGGCGGTCGTGGCGTGGGCGGCGTTGATGAAGGCGCCGGCGTCGACGACGTGGCGGAGGTCGCGATGGGGACCGGCACCGGTGTCGGCGACACCGACGGTGATGCCCTCCCCCCACTCGTGCACGGGGGCCGACAGGCCGAGGGCCTTGTGCCACCAGGCCACGGTCCCGGTGTCCGGCAGCGGGGGACAGGTCACGGTGACCCCGCTGGCCGGCCCCCGCACCACCATCGTCCAGTGGTCGCCGGCCGGCAGCACGACCAGCGCAGCCGGCGTCCATGCGCCGGAGAAGCTGAACGTGGCTTTCCCCGTGCTCCCGGTGCGTGCTGACAGCGTGGTCTGGGTCCCGCCCGCCGAGCGCAGGACGAGCATGGCCTCGGCGTTCGCCAGCGGTGCCGCCGCTCCGCCCGCGACGGTGATCTCGAAGGTGGTGCCGGCTCCGGCCAGCGCCGCCCCGGGCGGGGACGAGCGGCCCGCCCGGGCCAGGTCCAGAGGAAGCGGGGGGACGGGGAAATGCAGGATCTCCGGTTCGATCAGCACGTCCGGCCCGGCCAGCGCCGCCTTCGCCGCCACCTCCGCGGGGTTGGCGTCGAAGACGATGACCTCACGGGCCGTCTCGTCGGCGGGAGCGAGCCGGCTCACCACCTCGGCGCCGGGTTCGAGGAGCAGGAACGACTGCTCGGCGGCGGCCCGCGACGCCCGCTTCTCGACGTCGTGGAACTTCCCCGCTCGGCGGTTCGAAAGCACGTATCTGGCCACGGTGGTTTCCCTGTCCGTCGGGTCTGTCAGTCGACGAAGACGCCGCAGCCGTCGGGGCCCGGGGTCGCGTCCGCGAGGACCCGGGCGAGCGCATCGCGCGCCGGCATCGGCGGGTCGGTGGACGTCATGGCGGCGGCGATGACGCCGGCGACGCGCGGGGCGGCGAACGACGTGCCGCTCCATGTGGCGGTGGCGTGCGGGAAGTCGATGGCGCCCGGCGGCACGGGCATGGTGCCGAGGACGTAGGTGCTGCGGCGGTCGACGCCGTACGCACAGGCCCGCACCCACGGTCCCCGGTTGGTGAAGTCGGCGGCGACCAGCGCGTCGGGCGGCCCGTGGACGGCGGCGACGCCGACGACGTGCTCGAAGCCCTCCATGCCACCGAAGGCGGCCGGCCACATCCTGCGCTCGGGAACCCCCGCCTTCTTCGCCATCTCGAAGTCGTTGCCCGCCGCCGCCACGTACACGGCCCGTGACCGCTTCCCCAGCTCGGTGAGCGCCTTGGTCAGTGCCTGCGGCGGCAGGTCGTCCTCCGAGGGCCCGGCCAGCGACAGGTTCACGATGTCGGCCGACCGTTGGCGCAGGAGGTCGAGGGCGAGCTCCACGTCGTCGACCACGCCGACCTCGTCGAGGGTGACCTCGGGGTCGAGCTCGGTGTCGGGGGCGAGCTGGCGGATGACGCCGGCGACGAACGTCCCGTGCCCTCCGAACACGGAGCGGATCTGGTGCATGGCGTCGTCGACGAGGGTGTCCACGTCGTCGCCGTCGTCGACGTAGTGCTGGGCGAGGAGTGGGTGTTGATGCGCGCTCGAGGCGACGAACCCGGTGTCGAGGACCGAGACGCGCACGCCCTTGCCGCTGCCAGGGCGCACGGATCGCTCCGGCTCGACCTGGCCTCGACCGCCGTCGTGGGGGAGGTCGCCGGGTCCGAACTTGAAGACGGGAGCGCCCACCAGCACGTGGGTCAAGGTGACAGCCGCCGCCGCGCCGTCGATGCCGTCGACCGATTTCCTCACCGTGTCCAGCGCAGCCCTGGCGTCGGTGCGTCCGGCAGCCAGCCGGTAGCGGCGCAGGCCGAGCCCCTCCAGCAGCCGGCCCTCGCGGCTGTGGCAGCGACTGCGCTTGGCGCCGACCTGTTCGAGGGCCGCACCGAGGACCAGCTCGAAATCGGTGTCGACGAGCAGCTCGTCCGGGCGGTACAGGTACTTGCTGTTCCCCGACTCGTGCCAGGCGACCCGCCCGTCCTTCACGATCGCGTCCCACACGATGTCAGCGACGTCCGGTGCCTTGCCGTCGTTCCCGTCCGGTCTCATGCTCCCCCCTCGTGGGTGTCCAGGCGGCGGCGTGGTGCCACAGCCGGCGCTTCTAACATCTCTGTCACGATGCGCCAATCGGCAGTTTCGTACATCGGCGATCGCGGCGCACCCCGGTTCGGCCGACGGGAGTGACCGCCGTCGGGGACGACCTCTGCGGCGAGGCATCCGCCGCCATCGAGCTGGCCACCGCCGAGCCCGGGCGGGCCCGCCAGGTGGCCGAGGACGTCCTGGCCCGGGCCCGGCGGGCCCGTGTACCGACGGCCGTCTCCATGGCCGAGCAGGCCCTCGGGCTGGCGGCACGCGAGGTGGGCGAGATCGCAGGGGCCGTGCGCCACCTTCGCAACGCCGTCCGGGTGGCCGAGAGGGCCGGCCTGGTCACCCGCGCCGCCGAGGCGCGCGTGAGCCTCGCCCCGACCCTCCAGTACGCCGGGCAGGCCGCACCTGCACTGCGTGAGGCCGACCGGGCGGCGGCCGTGCTGCGGGGCCCGGCCCTGGCCCGCCTGCAGATGCAGCGGTCGGGCATCCTCGTGCGGCTCGGCCGGACGGAGGAGGCACTCGACCTCCTCGCCCCCGCGGCCGCCACCTTCCGGCGCACCGGCGACGTGGTGTGGGAGGCGCGGCTGCTCAACCTCCGCGGCATCCTCCACGGCAATCGCGGCGCCTACGCCGCGGGTGAGCGGGACTTCCGCCGCGCCGGTGAGCTGTTCGCAGCGGCCGGCGACGAGGTGGCCGCCGCCCACATGGTGTGCAACCGGGCGTGGCTGAGCGGGCGCAGGGGGGAGGTGCCGGCCGCTCTCGCCCTCTACGACGAGTCGGAGGCGCGCCTGCGGGCGCTGGGCGTGCCCTTCACCGTCCCTCTGGTCGACAAGTGCGAGGTCCTCCTCGCCGTCCACCTCGGTGCCGAGGCCCGGTCGACCGCAGAAGCGGCAGTGCGGGAGTTCGCGGCGGGAGGGATGGCGTCGGACGTGCCGGAGGCGCAGCTCAAGGTGGCCCACGCCGCCCTGCTCGAAGGCGACTCCGCCGCTGCGGCGGCCGCCGCCGGGCGGGCGGCGGCCGCCTTCGCTCGCCAGGGCCGGCCCGGCTGGGAGGCGATGGCACGATGGGCCGCTGTCCGGGCCCGCTGCGAGACGGCGCGGCCGACGGCGGCGACCCAACGGGCCGCAGTGGCCGCCGCCGAGTCCCTCGACGCCGCTGGGCAGGTCGTGGTCGCCCTCGACGCCCGTCTGGTAGCGGCCCGGATCGCCCTCCAGCGCCGCAAGGTGGCCGAGGCCGAGTCGCTCCTCGCCCCCGTTCGGGTGCGGCGGGGCACGCCCGCCGAGCTGCGCACGCGCACGTGGTACGCCCAGGCGCTGCTGCGCACGGCCCAGGGCGACCGGTCCGGCGCCGAGCGGGCGCTGCGTGCCGGCTGGCAGGTGCTCGACGAGTACCGGGCCAGTCTCGGGGCCACCGAGCTGCGCGCCAGCGTGTCGGGTCACGGCCAGGACCTGGCCCGGCTCGGCGTCGCCCATGCGCTCGAGGCCGGCCGGCCGGACGGCGTGCTGCGGTGGGTCGAGCGGGCGCGGGCTGCCGCCCTGCGCCTCCGCCCGGTGCGGCCCCCGGACGACGACGCGCTGGCCCACGATCTGGCCGAGCTGCGCGAGGTCGCGGCCGAGCTGGCCAAGGCCCACCCGCCGGGTGCGGCGGCCAAGCTCATGAGCCGGCAGGTGGCGCTCGAGGAGGCGGTGCGCCGCCGGGCCCGCCAGGCCGCCGGCAGCGGCGCGGTCGACGCCGTGCCGACCCTTCCCCGCCTGGCTTCGGCCCTCGCCGAGCGCGTGCTTCTCGAGATCGTCCAGGTGGACGGCTTCCTCCACGCGCTGGTGGTTCGGGACGGTCGAGCCGTGCTGCACGCCATGGGGCCTGCCGCAGCGGCCGAGCGCGAGCTGGAGCAGCTGCGGTCCGCGCTCCGCCGCCTGGCCCACCGGCGAGGATCGGCGGCGTCGCTCCAGGCTGCCGTCGCCGCCGCTGCGGCCGCCGGCGAAGGCCTGGAAGCGCTCCTCATCGCGCCGGTGGCGGCGGACATCGCTGACCGGTCGCTCGTCATCTCGCCTCCGGGTCGTCTGTATGCGCTGCCGTGGTCGGTGCTGCCGTCGTGCCGCGGGCGGCCCCTGTCGGTGGTGCCGTCCTCGGCCCTGTGGCTCCGGACCCACGAGGCGGCCGCCAGCCTGTCCGGCGACGGTCGGGCGCCGCTCCTCGTCGCCGGGCCCGGGCTGGCCCATGCCGCCGAGGAGGTCGAGCTCCTGCGCGGGACGTACGCGGCGCCGACCGTCCTCGTGGGCGAGGCGGCGACGGCCGGGGCGGTGGGCGGAAATCTCCACGGGGCCGGGCTGGCCCACATTGCGGCCCACGGGTCCTTCCGGGCCGACAACCCGCTGTTCTCGTGCCTGCGCCTGGCCGACGGGCCGTTCACCGTGTACGACCTGGAGGCCCTGGGGGCCGCCCCGCCGGTGCTGGTGCTGTCGGCGTGCGAGTCGGGCCTGTCCGCCGTGCGCCCGGGCGACGAGCTGATGGGGCTGGCCTCGGCGTTGTTCATGATCGGCACGCGTGCGCTCGTGGCCAGCGTGGGTCCGGTGCCCGACGACGCCACCAAGGCGCTCATGGTCCGGTTCCACCAGCGGCTCGCCAGCGGGTCGTCCCCGTCACAGGCCCTGGCCTCGGCCGGAGGCGGAGACCGGCCGACGACCGACCCGGCGTGGGTGGCGGCCGCCTCGTTCCTCTGCTTCGGGGCCGGCTGACGCCTACGATCGCCCTCGTGAGCCCGGCTGACGACGGAGCGCTGGTCACGGCCGCAGCCGACGGCGACCAGGCGGCGTGGGACGCCCTGGTCAAGCGCTTCAGCGGGCTGGTGTGGTCCATCGCCCGGTCGCACCGGCTGTCGCAGGCCGACGCCGCCGACGTCTCGCAGACGGCGTGGCTGCGCCTGGTCGAGAACCTCGGCCGCCTCCGTGATCCCGACAGGGTGGGTGCCTGGCTGGCCACCACCAGCCGGAACGAGTGTCTCCGCATCATCCGCCTGTCGGGCCGGATGGTGCCCACCGACCTCGACGCCGACACCGACCTGGGCGCCGGCGACGCCCAGGTCGCCCCGCTCGACGCCGCCCTCCTGGCGGGCGAACGCGACAGCGAGCTGTGGCGGGCCTTCGCAGGGATCAGCGAGCGGTGCCAGGGCCTGCTGCGGCTTCTCATCGCCGATCCTGCGCCCAGCTACGAGGAGGTCGGCGCCATCCTCGACATGCCGGTGGGAAGCATCGGCCCCACCCGCGCCCGATGCCTCGAGCATCTCCGGCGCAGAGCCGGTATCACCGGCGCCGTTCGCGGCTCTGAGTGAGCGGGAGGAAGGAGGCAGTCGTGGCGGAGGACGTGCAGCATCCCGACGAGGCGGACCAGGAGCTGCTGGCGACGCTGCGCACCGTCGTGCAGCTGGCCGATCCGGTGCCGGAGCGCGTGCAGGAGGCGGCCCGGGCGTCGTTCACGTGGCGCACGGTGGACGCCGAGCTGGCCGAGCTGGCCTACGACTCGCTTCTTGACGACGACCGGCTGGCCGGCGTGCGGGGCGACGAGGCGACGCGCACGCTCACCTTCGAAGGGCCCTCCTACACCGTCGAGCTCGAGGTCGCCGAGGAGGGCGACGGGCGCCGGCTGCTCGGCCAGCTGGTGCCGCCGGCGGCGGCCACGATCGAGGTCCGCCACTCCGGCGGGCTGCTGCGCCTGGGCGCCGACGAGGTCGGCCGGTTCTCGGCGACCGGGGTGGCGGCCGGCCCGGTGAGCCTGCGCTGTCAGGTCGCCGGCGCGGACGGCCCGCCCCTCCACACCGCCTGGGTCACCGTCTGACCCAGGCTCCGCCGACCCGCCGACCCGCCGACGCGGCGGAGCGGGATGCGGGCGTCAGGCGGCGGCGGGGGCGCCGGCGCCCCCGACCTGCGGGGACAGCACGACCTTGACGCCGTGGCGGCGGGCGGCGGCCCGGAACCAGGCCACGCTCACTCCGACGCCTGCGCCGGTGAGCACCCAGCCGACGACGGCCCGTGCCACCAGGTACGTGGCGGTGTCCATCTGGAACAGGAGGATGCCCGACACGATGACCTGCAACAGGATGTTGAGGCCCCACAGGACGGCGATGCGGGCGAAGTACCGGCGGACCCACGCCGCTTCTCGCAGGTCATCGGGAAGGGGGACGAAGTCGCCGGCCAGACGCATCGGCATGGGGCGGTCCCCCCGCGCCGTTGCACAGAAGGCGATGCCGGTGGCGGCGGTGGTGACGAGGGGCTGGATCAGCACGAGAGCCGGGTTGCGCAGGGCGAGGGCCACACCGATGCGGGCCACGCCGGTGAGGGCGCCGAGGGCCATGAGGCCGGGGATGGCACGCCCGAGCATGCGGCGACGGAAGATCGCCAGCCCGGTCCAGATCATCCCGGCCACCAGGCCGGCCACCACGCCGGCGGCGCGCATGGTGAGCGTGGACAGCACCAGCGGCGCCACGCTCGACTCGCCCAGGCCGGGAGCGGCATGGCGGGCCATGCACCGCAGTCCGGGGATGTGGACGGCCGTCGCCGGTGCGGAAGGCATGGTTGGTCTTCGGAATCCCGGGCGCCGGGCTGTATCGACTTCCCGCCCGCCCGTAGCCTTTTCCGGGCCAGCAAAACGTCCGCGCCCGGCGACTGTGGACGAAAGCGCACGTCGCGATCGCGCAGAGTGCGCCCGCCGAGCCCGGGAACTGCTCGGGGGCGGCGGCCCGGACCCGGTGTCAGGGTGAGAGGCGCTCGATCAGCCAGGCGCCCATGTGGCGGCGGTAACGGAGGCGGTCGTGCAGCCGGTCCTCCCGGTGGTGCCAGAACTCGATCGAGTCGGGCACCAGCCGGAATCCGCCCCAGAACGGGGGCCGTGGGATTTCGGCGGGGAAGCGGGTGGCGACCTCGGCGACGCGCGCTTCGAGGGCGGCCCGGTCGGCCACCACCTCGCTCTGGTGTGAGGCCCAGGCGCTCAGCTGGCTGCCGCGCGGGCGCGAGCCCCAGTACCGGTCGGACTCGGCCGGGTCGACCCTGGCCACCGAGCCCGTCGCCCGGACCTGGCGGTCGGGGGGCCAGTGGAAGAGCAGCGCGGCACGGGGATTGGCGTCGAGGTCGCGGGCCTTGGGGCTCGTGTAGTTGGTGAAGAAGGTGAAGCCCCGCTCGTCGGCGCTCTTGAGCAGCACCATGCGCCCGCCCGGTCGAGCGTCGGCCGACGCCGTCACCAGGGCCATGGCGTCGGTGCCGGCGTCGGCGTACCAGGCGTGGAACTGGGCGATCGGGTCGGGGTCCAGGTCGTCCTCGCTGAGTGCCGGCACCGGGGCATCTTGCCCGGTCCCGAGGACCTCGTCCCCGCCGGGGGCCCTACGGGCCCGACAGTTGCGTGAGGAGGTCGGGTCGGGGGGCGACGCCGGTGCCGGGATGCAGGACGGCGGCCAGGGCCTCGACGCCGTCCACCAGGCGGGGGCCGGGACGGGAGAAGCAGGCGTTGGCGTCCGCCGCCCAGAGCTGGCGGGCGGCGGCCAGGGCCGGATGGCCGACGAGGGCACGCCGGCCCTCGGCCAGCGCCTCGGCCAGCGTGTGGCCGCACGGCATGAACACGACGACGTCCGCCCCGGCGCCCGCCACGTCGTCCCACGCCAGACGGCGCGACGGCTGCCCGGACGGGGCCAGCAGCGGGACACCTCCGGCGGCGGCGATCATGTCGGGGACCCAGTGTCCGCCGCTGAAGGGAGGGTCCGACCATTCGAGGGCGAACACCCGGACCGGGGGCCGACTGGCCACCGCCGCGGCCACGGCTTCGAGGCGGCGCCGGAGCCCTTCGACCACCTCCCGTGCGCGTGCCGCGGTGCCGGTGGCGTCGCCGACCAGGCTGATGGATGCCAGCACGTCGTCGAGCGAGCAGGGGTCGAGCGACACGACCCGCGCCGAGCACCCCAGCACGTCGAGGGCGTCCTCCACCGCCCCGGTGGGCACCGCGCACACCTGGCACAGGTCCTGGGTGAGGATGAGGTCCGGGTCGATGGCGCCGATGCGCGACGCGTCGAGCCGGTAGATCGCTTCGCCGGCACCGATGCTGGCCGACACGAGCCCGTCGATGTCGGCCGCCGACAGCGGCTCCCCGCTCGGTCGCGCGCCCGGCAGCGCGGTTGTGGACACGACCGTTCTGGAGCGGGCCTCGGGCGGGTGGTCGCACTCGAAGGTAACGCCGTGCAGGTCGTCGCCCAGCCCCAGGGCAAAGACGATCTCGGTGGCCGACGGCAGGAGCGAGACGATCCGCACCGGCGACGCGCGCGCTCAGGACCGAGCGGCGAGGGGGACCAGGACGTCCTGCCCCGTGTCGTCGTCGGTGGCGAACCCATAGCCGCACAGCTCGGCCAGGAGGGCCCGCCCCTCGTCGGGACCGGTGGCGATGAGCTCGTCGTCGGCGGAGAGCACGACGTCCCGGCGGGGCCGGTAGAGGTAGCGCCCGCCCCGGCGGATGGCGAGCAGGTAGAAGCCCGTCTCGGTCTCCAGGCGCAGCGCACCGAGGGTGCGCCCGTCGGCCTGCGAGCCGGCGGCGACCGGCACCCGCGCCACCACCTCCTCCGCCTCCCCGAAGGCCAGGGCGAGGATCGGGTGCAGCTCCTCACCGCGCTCCACCGGCCACACCAGCTGCTGGGCGGCGTCGCCCAGCGCCTCGGCGGCGGCCGACAGGTGGAGCAGCCCACGCAGCGGCGAGGGGTCGGCGTGATTGGCGGCCGAGCGCAGGACCCACGTCTCGAGGCGCTCCTGCATCTCGTCCAAGCGGTCCTCCAGATGCACGACCTCGGTGGCGAGCCCGGCGTCGCGCAGCACCAGCGCCGAGTAGGCCAGGCCCACCGCCACCTCCGAGATGTTCTTCATCTCCACGAGCGTGTCGATGGCGCGGTCCAGGTCCGGCTCCCCCTCCGGCGCGGCCGGCGGCATCCACGGGGCTTCCCCGGCCAAGGTGCGCAGGCCGGCAACGCCGGCGCCCGCACCGCGAGCCAGCACCATGTCGTCGGGGACGAGGATCACGTCGTCCTCGACCTCGGTGTTCCACTCGCCGCTGCGGCGCAGCGCGACTACTGCCATGCCGACGGCGGTGGGCAGCTCGAGGTCGCCCACGCACCGGTGGGCCATCTCCGAGCCTTCCCGGACCCGCACCTGGTGGCTGACCTCCTCTGCCACCGCAAGGTCGGCCACCAGGGTGGGCGGGATGCCCAGGCGGTGGTTGACGATGCGCCCGATGTCCATGGCCGCCATGCCGATGCGCTCGATGGCGCTCACCACGTCGAGCACCGAGGCCATGGCGTCGGCGTCGCGGGGCGAGCGGGCCGCCACCACGCACATGGTCCGCATGTCGTGGGCGAGGTCGAGCAGGGTGTCGCCCAGCTCGTCGACCTCGTCGACCATGTCCGGCTCTGCGTAGTAGAGGGCGGCGTAGGCGATGTCGACCATCAGCTCGGAGATGTCCTTGGCCTCCGAGAGCAGGGTCCGCAGGTTTCGGGGTCTGTCGTCCATCAGTCGTCGCGGGGGTCCCGCGCCATCACGATACGCCCAGCGCAGCGATCGTCAACACGAGCGCGAAGGCGCCGACGAAGTCGACCGAGGAGCTGACCACGGGGATCCCGTAGGTGTCGGGGTCGAGTCCCGTGCGGACGGCCGCGATGGTGCCGTAGTAGGCCACGACGACGACGAAGGTCACCGCCGCCATTCCGGCGATGAGCGACACGGCCACCATCTCCAGCAAGCCCGGGCTCGGGTGGTCGAGCAGGCGGCTGACGACGTGGGCCCCGACCCCGTTGAAGACGTACACGGGCAGCCCCAGGAGGAAGACGAGGGCGATGTCGCCGCGCGCCTCCCGGCCGGGGACGGCACCGGGTGACACCATGCCGAGCACCAGCTTGGTGGAGAGGCGACCGGACAGGATGCCGCCCAGGGCGCCGGCGCTGCTCAGGTGGGCGGGAACCAGGACGAGCAGGGCGGGCAGGTCGGCGAACGCCTGGAAGCGGCGCTCGAGGACGATTCCCGCCATGGCGCTGACGGCGCCGGCGACCACGAGCACGGGCATCGACTCCCGGACGATGCGGCGCAACAGGTCCATCCGTGACAAGGCGCTGGCCGCCAGCGCGGCGCCGGCGACGGCGAGCGCCACCACGCCGATGGCAGGGGTCACGAACGCGAACCCGACGAGGAAGGTGGCGACATAGAGGGCCGGAAGGGTCAGCACGTCGCCCAACGTCGACACCAGGGGCGCGTTCACGTTGTCGAGGTCCCAGTCGTAGCGGACGGCGCCGGCCGTGAGGGCCAGCGAGCCCATCAGCACGAGCACCGAGGCCAGCAGCCCACCGACCACGGAGATGAGGGCGAGGTCGAGGATGGAGACGGTGCCCGTGATGCCGAGGGCGACGGCCACCGACTTGGCGATCACAGCCAGCACGCCCGACATGGCCAGCGTCAGGGCGAGCACGGCGGTCACGTTCTGGCCGAGCACGGTCGTGCGCTTGGTGGACAGCTCGAACGTGCCGGCGTGGATCGTGGTGCTGATGCGGTTGCCGAAGGCGCCGAAGATGTTGCCACGGAGGCCGATGGCGGCCGGGACGAGCACGAGCAGCCCGGGGAGCTTGGCGAACGTGCCGGTGATCGAGCCGAGGACGGCACCGGCCACCAGGCTGGTGGAGCTGTTCAGGCCGAGCGCCACCAGGCTCTGGCGGACGGCCTCCTCGCCGGGACCGAAGAGCCCGAAGAGGCGCCGGACCAGCCAGCGCAGCGGCCGGGGCCGCCGCTTGGCCAGGACGACGACGTGTTGTGCGCTAGCCCGTGCGCGCGCCGCCCCGTCGAGGGCCGGGCGCGGGATGCGCTCGAGCGGCCGGCGCCGCGTGCGGCCGCGAGTGCGCGGCACGACTGGGAGGCCTCCTCGAGAGCATGCCCGCAGTCTAGGAGACCTCCCCTCGTCGACCGCGCTTCGACGGGTCGAGCGCGCTGACCGCAGCGCAGCGTGTGGCCTAGCTTTGCCCGAGATGGCCCTCGCCCCCCGTCGCCGTCGCGGGCGCCGGCCGCGGCTGCTCGTCTTCGGGCTGTTCGCCACCGCCGTCGTCCTGCTCGTGAACGCCGCCTTTTCGTCGTCCGACAACCCGTCGCGCCGGCTCGCCCAGCTGGCCTACCTCGACAGGGTCCGGCCCGAGATCGACCAGTCGACGGCACAGGGTGCGTCTCTCGCCGAGGTTCGCGACGACGCCGTGCGCCTGGGGCGTGATGGCGCGACGCGCCGCGTGGCCCGCGTCAAGCGGGACGCCGACGGCGTCGTGGCCGCCGTGCGCAAGGCCAAGCCGCCCGAGAGCCTGGCCACGGCGCACAGCATCCTCCTGGCCACCGTCGCCATCCGGGCCCGGGTGGCCGCGAGCATGGCCTCCGGGCTCACCGCCGCCTTGACCGACGGGCCGCCCGAGCCGGCGGTCGACGCCCTCGTCAAGGCGGGCGAGGAGATGGTGGCGTCCGACCAGACGTACAAGGTCTTCGTCGACGCCATGCCCACCCCTGCCGGGGTCACGGCGCCCCTGCTGCCGGCGTCGACGTGGGCGCCTGATCCGCTGCTGTGGACCCGCTCCGAGCTGGGTGCATTCGTGGCGTCCATACGGTCGAGCACCACGTTGACGGCGGTCCACGACGTGAGCGTGCTGACCGTGATGACCGACCCGGTCCAGGTGGCCACCGACGGGAACACCGCGGTGCTGCCGGTGGTCAAGACGCTTCGTCTCGACATCGTGGTCGCCAACACCGGGAACGCGGCCGAGAAGCGCGTGCCGGTGGTGGCCACTCTGGTCGGTCCGGCCGGGGAGGTGGACACGGCGCGGGACTTCATCGACCTCGCTCCCGGCCAGCGTCGCGCCGTCCCGCTGGGCGGCCTGCGCCCGCTCGAGGGGGGGCCGTCCACCCTGACCGTCGTGATCGGCCCGGTCGACGGGGAGGCCTCGTTTCCCGACAACGAGCGCTCGCTCGCCCTCGTCCTGCGCGGCTGACGGGCCGCCGGCGCGGCTGAGGGCGGCGCGGGGGCTTCGGTGGCGGCCGCGGCTTCGTCCGCAGGCTCAGCCCGGAGGCTCAGCCCGCCTCGCCGCCCGTGGTGTCGTCAGCGGCGGGCGGGAGCGGCTCGAGGCGGCGCAGCTCCGCCTCGGCCCGGAACACGACCTCCCGCAGGGGCAGGCCGGCTCGCCGGGCCACCCGCAGGGCGTCGTCGTGCTCGACCTTCACCCGCCCGGGACTCACCTTGACGCGCACCGGAAGGCCGGCCACGTCGACCGCCGTCTCGTGGCGGGCCCTCGGCCAGCGCTCGAGGGTCGTGCCGCGGATGCCCAACGAGCCGGTCTCGGTGGTGAGGACGCCGGCCATCTGGGCGGCGAGGACGGGGTCGCACAGCGCGCTGAGGGTGTAGGCGGGGCGACCCTTCTTCATCATGATCGGTGTGACCCACGCGTCGTGGGCACCTGCGTCGAGCAGCGCGCTCACGGCATGGGCGACGGTCTCACCGGTGGCGTCGTCCACGTTGACCTCGAGGAGGGTCACCGGTTGGCCCGGCGTGGACCCCGTGTCGCTCGCAGGGAGGCCGATGACGACCTGTGTGGCGTTGGGCAGGCCGTCGATGTCACGGGAGCCGGCCCCGAAGCCGACGGCGCCGACGGTCATGGCCGGCATGGGCCCGAACCCTGACGACAGGGCGGCGAGGAGGGCGGCGCCGGTCGGCGTGGTCAGCTCGACCGTGACCTCCCGGCCGTAGGTGGGGATGCCCTTGAGCAGCTCGACGACGGCCGGCGCCGGGTTCGGGAGCATCCCGTGGGCGCTGCGGACCATTCCGAGACCGGTGGCCACCGGGCTGGCGTAGACGCGCTCGACGTCGAGGACCTCCAGGGCCGCGCACGTCCCGACGACGTCGACGATGGCGTCGATGCCACCCACCTCGTGGAAGTGCACCTGCGCGGGGGGACGCCCGTGCAGCCGCCCTTCCACGTCGGCCAGCGCCGCGAAGGTGGCCAGCGCGCGTTGGCGGACCCGGCGCGGCAGTCGTCCCTCCTCCACCATCCCGGCGATGTGGGCGTGCGTCCGCACGACGGGGCTGTCGTCGGCGCGCACGTCGAGCCGGACGGCGGCGATGCCGGCCCGCTGGACGGCGTGCGCCTCGACGGTCCATCCGCCGACCGGGAGGCGACGGACCAGGGTGAGGACCTCGTCGAGATCGGCGCCCGCATCCACCAGGCTGGCGAGGGCCATGTCGCCGGCGATCCCGGCGAAGCAGTGGAACCAGGCGATCGACCCCATCAGCGCAACTGGCGGATCACGGCGCAGGCGGCACCGAACCCGTTGTCGATGCCGACGACGGTGATGCCCGACGCACACGACGCCAGCATGCCGAGCAGGGCGGTGATGCCCTCGAACGAGCTGCCGTATCCGACGCTGGTGGGCACCGCCACGACCGGGCAGCCCGTGATCCCGCCCACCACGCTGGCGAGCGCGCCCTCCATGCCGGCCACGACGACGACGGCGTCGGCGGCGGCCAGATCGTCCGCCGTGGCGAGGAGGCGATGGACGCCCGCCACCCCGCAGTCGGCCACCATCCGGGGGGCGAAGCCGTGTGCGGTCAGGGTGGCCATGCACTCCTCGCCGACGGGGAGATCGGCCGTCCCTGCGGTGATCACCAGGACCACGCCAGGGCGGGGGGAGGCTCGCCGCCAGGCGATCGTGCGGCCGGTCTGCGTCGCTCCCGGGTTGTGAGCGAGGGCGGCCGCCGCTTGCTCGGGGTCGGCCCGGGTGAGCAGCACGGGTGCGCTGCCCGGCTCGGAGAGCAGCTCGGCCACGATGGCGGCGCAGTGCTCGGGCGACTTGCCCGGCGCGTACACGGCCTCGGCCAGCCCTTGACGCAGGGCCCGGTGGTGGTCGGCCTTGGCGAACCCGAGGTCGACGAACGGGAGGCGCCGCAGTCGAGCGACGGCGTCGTCGGCCGACAGGGCGCCCGAGCGCACGTCGTCGATCAGCTGGCGCAGCGACCCCTCGTCCACGCGTCCAGTCTCACGGATATCGACTGTCGGCGCCTATCGGGGACGCCTAGCCTTGGCTTCCGATGCCGCGCCTCGCCTTCCTCGGTCCGCCGGGCACGTTCACCGAGGAGGCGCTCCTCACCCAGCCGGACCTGGCCGAGTACGACCTCGTGCCCATGCGATCCATGCCCGACGTTCTGGCCTCGGTGGCGGCAGGCGAGATGGATCTCGGCTTCGTGGCGCTGGAGAACTCCATCGAGGGCACGGTCAACGTGAGCCTCGACACGCTCATCTTCGACACCGACCTGCTCATCCGGCGGGAGGTCGTCCTTCCCGTCTCCCTCGATCTGCTGGCGCCGCCGGGCACCAGCTTGGCCGACGTCGCACGTGTCGTCTCGTTCCCGCACGCGTCGGCCCAGTGCCGGAGCTGGTTCGCCGACAACCTCCCCGGTGTGGAGTTGGTGGCTTCGAACTCCACCGCCGAGGCGGCCGAGCAGGTGGGGCGCGACAGGCCGCCGGGCACGGCTGCGGTGGGCACGGCCCTGGCCGCGAAGCTGTACGGGCTCGACGTCCTGGCATCGTCGATCGGCGACCACCCGGACAATGCCACCCGCTTCGTGCTGGTGAGCCGGTCGGGGATCCCGGCGCCCACCGGGCACGACAAGACCAGCATCGTCTGCTTCCAGCGGGCCGACCGGCCGGGCAGCCTGCACGCCATCCTCGGCCAGTTCTCGGCCCGCAACCTCAACCTCACCAAGCTCGAGTCCCGCCCCACCAAGCGCGGGCTGGGCAACTACTGCTTCGTCATCGACCTCGAGGGCCACGTCGACGACGAGGTCGTCGCCGACTGCCTGCGCGATCTCCATGCCCAGCTGGCCGGTCTGAAGTTCCTGGGCTCGTACCCGGCGGCCGGCGAGCACGGCCCCACCATCCGCCGGGACGCGGACGAGGCGTGGAAGGCGGCGCACGCCTGGATCACCGACGTGCGGGCCGGCATCCTCGCGCCCGGCGAGCCCGGCACGGCGGCACCGCCCGGATAGCCTGCTCTCGCGCCGGGAGGGATGGCAGAGCGGCCGAATGCGAGGCTCTTGAAAAGCCTTGGACGAGAGTCCCGTGGGTTCAAATCCCACTCCCTCCGCAGGTCAGAGGACCATTTCCATTTCGGTCCTAGTTCGCTCTTATTCTTTCGCCGGCGCCGTGGGGTCGATCACCCCGAGGAGCCGGACAATTTGAGTGCGCATTCCCGAGCGGCTTCGAGCGCCTCGCCGGGGCCGCGTGCGTCCAGTCGAAGTGGCGATGCCCGGCCCAGCGTCCCAACGGTATGGGGCGATAGCGAGCGGTGGCTGCCACGAGGACCGTCGGATTGTCGAGCGCGTGTACTGCTCGGTCTCGTATCCCGCCACGCGACCCGAACGCCAGTTCTCGGATGGGCACCGATGCCCTCAGCGTCGTTTCGGGACCCACGGCGGCGGCATTATGTGTCGACCTGTCCGACGGCAGTCCGCGCTCATCAGGGCAATCTGCATGCGTGTCGAACGCGGGTGTCGTGGAGCACCCGGTCTCAGACGACAGCGCGAAGTCGGTTGGTCAGGGCGCAGTCAGGTTCAGGGGGTCTGGTAATTCACCAGTTCGGATTCGATGACCTGGACCGGAGCGGGCACCCCTACCTCGCCCAACGCGGCGCCCAGGCGCCCAGCCATGAAGGCCTCCTGGTCGGCCTTGCTGTTCCAGATCTCCGACACGACCCAGCCAGTAGCCGTGGGGCCTCCGGCGTGGCTGACGATCCCCGCCGGCCAATCGCCGCTTCCGTCGGCCTTGATTCCCAGCTTCTCGTTGACGGCCCAGTAGTGGTCGGCCCCGACCCCTTCGAACACCAACACGATTCCGTAGGACATCGGACCTCCTCTTGACGAGACGCCGCGACGCTATCCGACATGACGCTTGACGAGCGGGCGGCGCTCCAAGGAGGACAGCGAGGAGGCCGCGAGAGTGCGACGCAGTACAGGGCCGGGACGCAGATCTGGCGGTTCTGCGTGGGGTCCCGGGGCCGCGATGCCGTCGATCGCGCTGGAAAAATTTGGGTCGTGACGACGCCACATGGTTGGATCCCCGCTACCACCCGAGACCAGGGGGCTCGTGGTCGGGCGGCCGAGAGCCGTCGTCGGACATGGGGCCGTCGTCTGGCGCTGGCAACTCCGGAATCGCCGATTGCAGCCGGCCCCTGAGTTCCTCGAGTGCGGGAAGCTGGTCGAGATCCTTGGGGCGGCGTAGGAGCCGCTTCGACACGATGAGGTCTTCGAGGCCGCCGACGTGCACCTCCACGCCGCCGACGCTCATCGTCACCGCATGGGCGCTGAGGGCGGGGTACCCGTCCTCGAATCCGCGCGGCCGCAGGACGATGTCGATGTTGCCGATGGCTGTCACCAAGCCGACGGCAACGCTGTCGGCCTGAAGGTGGCGTGGTTCGAGCCGACCGCCAGCGATCTTGACCCCTTCGGAAATCCGGGCACCCGCCAGCGTGGTCGCAGTCCGTTGCGGGCGTCGCAGAGCAGGGTGAGGTTCGTCTCTCGGCATCGGGGACCAGGTCCACGTCGTCGGACTCCAGTGCGGCGCCGTGCAGCCGGGCGGCGTGGCTGCCGAACACGACATAGGCGACTCCCGCCTCGTTGAGGGCCTGGCACAGCAGCCGGAGTTGGTGATCGGGGTCAGGCGGGTCTGGCGCGGCCACCGTCCTCCAGCTGCTCGCGGACCTCGGTCACCCGGCGCCAGTAGCGGCGGCCCTCGGCCGTGGCCCATCGGCAAGCCCCGAACCAGCGGCCGAGGGGTTCGGGGGCTGAACCGCCCCGGGATCCGCGGGGGCTCCGTAGCTTGGAGGGAAGCATGGAGCCCTGACGAACAGGGCCACCCGCGGACGCCAGAACATCACGTTGGCGTACCACTCGCCGAGCACTGTCGGGGGCGGGGTTACTCAGATGGCGACCTACGCGGTCCAGGAACTTCTTGGGACCCCTGACGGCATGCACGTCGTTCAGACTGGCGTGCGCTCGGCAGCCAACTCGCCGTAGGACGGTCCGCGATGTCGCCCACGGGGTCGTGATCTCGCCGCTACGGGCCTGGGCGACTCGCCCGACCACATGATCGACGATGGCATGACGAGACACATGGAGATTCGGGCGCGCCAGGCGGGCGTAGGTCACGGCGAGCGTACAGGTCGACCATCGCCACCTCGGCCCGACGCCACGGTCGAGGCTCGCTGGCCGCAGCAGCAGCGCAGGCTTCAGTTACGAACGCCACGGGGTCGTCGCTGCGCAGCATCACTACACGGTCACCGGCTATGTCGATGCCCCTCCCAAGGTGTTTGGTGACGTGCTAGCCCCACCGCCCCGTCCAAGATCTGGAGGACAGCACGGCGCAGACTGCGTCCGGGACCGTGTTGGCGCGACGGCTCAACCCTCGATGGTGCCGGCCGCCTTGCGGGCGCGGCGCGCCCGGTAGTGGAGAAACACCGTTCCATTCTGGAACCGTCGCTCGTCGAGCAGCTCGAGAGGCGCGCGGACGTCGTTCGGCAGCGCTCGCTTGCCACCGCCGACGAGGACAGGCACGAACAGTAGATGCAGCTGGTCCACCAGGCCCGCGGCGACCGCCTGACCGGCGAGGTCGGCGCCGCCAATGCCGATGTCAGAACCCGAGCTCTGCTTCATCCGCTCGATGGCGTCGGGGTCGAGTTCCCGTTCGATGCTCGTCTTTGCACTTGACACCGATTCGAGCGTCCGCGAATAGATCACCTTCTCGGCCGCCTGCCAGATCGCCGCGAACTCTCGCGCCACGACCGGCCAGTCGCCGTTCGGATCGACGGTCTCCCAGAAGACCATCGTCTCGTACATCCGCCGCCCGTAGAGGTAGGTCCCTATCGGTCGTTCGAGCTCATTGACGAACGCGTGAACCTCCTCGTCAGGCGCCGCCCACTCGAACGCGCCCGAGCCGTCCTCGACGTAGCCGTCGAGCGAACCAATCGCCGAATAGATCAGCTTTGCCATGTCGTCAGCTTCCGGTCTCGCGCCTGAGTCCCGGCCTTTGCCGACGAGGTTCGCACGAGGAGCGCCGAGGACGGCGTTCTCACCGACGGGGTAGCAGCAGCGCCGGCGGCGGCAAGCGGTAGCCCGTCCGCCCGGTGAGGGCCTTCACCGATCCGGCGAAGCTGTCGGGGATGGCGAAGTCGAGAGCGTCGGCCAGCCGTGTCACCGTCGAGAAGATCACGCAGACCATCGCCGCGTCGCGGATGGCGGCATCGTCCAAGCCGGCGGCCCTCGCCTCGTCGATGTCGGCGGCCGTCACCTCGTCTGGCCGCAGTGCAAGGACCTCGATCAGCCGAAGGGCGGCGCGGACCGCAGGGCTGACCGGCGCTCCGGCCGGATCCCGGAGCACCTGAAGGACCAGGGTGTCGCCGAGGAGGTCGGACGCGACCGCGCCGTGGGCGCCTGTTCAGAAGGGGCACTGCAGCAGGCTCGACGTGTAGGCGGCGAACAGCTCCCGCTCGCCGGCCGTCCACCGGGACGGTCCCCGCATGATGTCCTGGAACGCGGGCGACGCCCAACGCCCGAAGAGATTGGGCCGGTAGAGATGCACCTTGACGATGTCGGGCGGCTCGGCCCGGCCCGCTCGGCGAATCACCGCCGCGAGCAGCCTTGCCGGCAGGGCGAAGTCCCCATCGACGGCGCGCAGTCTCACGACCCGCCCTCGAGCAGGCGGTCGATGACTGCCCGCCGCCGAAGCCCTTCGCCGACGGCGGTGGCCACAACCAGTTCGAACAGCTGGCTGTCGCTCCACCCGGTCTCGCGTTGGGTGCCCTTCACGTCCTCGTCGGTCACTGCGTACGCCCGGCGCCGGATCTTGTCGACCAGTCCCGCCGCGGCGGATGGGACCTCGCCGCCCTCGAGGGCGGCTCGGCGTACGGCGTCGTCCAATTCGCCCGGGCCGTCGCGTAGCCGGTCCCGCATCCGGTCGAGCGCTGTGTCGGCCCGCCGTTTCACCGTTGCGACGGTACCGCAGGCGAGCCGGCGCAGGTACTCGGGCGCGGCCCGCTGACCGTACATCCCACGGTGGCGAAGCGATCAAGCGGCGATGTTGACGAAGGTCACCCTGACGTAGGTGGGCGTCCAGCCGTAGGCACAGGGCGCCAGGTACGGGCAGGAGCTGAACTCGACGCGACCGGTTCCATCACATGGGACCCCGACGGCGGCGGGGATGGTCTGGGGGACTCCGTAGGCCGTGAACGTCACCTGCTGTGGACCCGTGTCCGAGGTGTCCTGCTGGAACCAGGCGTGGACCTGGTCGAACGGACCCGTGAATCCGCCTCGGGAGGCGACGTGAGCCACGGCCAGGTCCTGGTCGCCGGCGACCTGGCCGGTGCGCCCATCGGCCACCGGGCCCGGACAAACCGTGTACACGACCGGGTGGAGGCGGGTTCCGTTGACCAAGCCGATGAAGTGCTGGTTGGGCCGGATCGCCCTGGCAGCCTCGGCCCGACCGACGCCGGCGCCAGGAACGAGAATGGCCAGGATCCCCGCAACCATCAACCGCGACACGAGGCGCATCAGTGCCTTCCCTCCACACGACAAGCCGGCCTTTCCCCACTGGACAAACGGTGTGCCAGCCGATCGATCTCGACGACGCCTACGGTACTGCTCGATCACGTATGGCCAAAGGCGGCCAGAGGCTGCAGCGAGTTTTGCGACAGGTGTGATGGCATCGACGCACGACAACGTCAATGCTGGTGCCATGACAGGCGCACGGCCGGTCCGCTCTCCCGGTTGGCGACTCGACGAGGTGACGAGCGCCGGCCGCGAGAATCTCGACGCTCGTCACGTCGCTCTCTACGACGAGAAGGAGGACGCCGGTGCAGGCGCAGAGGTGGCGCTCCTCATCGGCCTCGGCCTCGCCCGCGATGCGCACGTCGTGGACCTTGGAGCAGGGACCGGCCAGTTCACACTCGCCGTTGCCGCGCACTGCGCCCGTGTTGTCGCTGTTGACGTCTCGCCGGTGATGCTCCGGCGACTTCGTGCAAAGGTGACTGCGTCAGGCCAGACCAACATCGAGGTTGTCGACAGCGGCTTCCTCACCTACCAGCACGAGGGCCAGCCAGCCGACGTCGTCTACTCGCGCTGGGCACTCCACCACCTCCCGGACTTCTGGAAGGCGGTGGCGCTTCACCGGATGCGTGGAATCCTGCGCCCCGGCGGCATCCTGCGTCTGTGCGACGTCGTCTACTCCTTCGACCCGTCGGATGCCGAGGTACGACTCGAGGATTGGTGCTCGACAGCTCCCGTCGAGGCGGCGAGCGCCTCTTCGTGGGTGCGCGCCGATCTCGAGGAGCATGTTCGAGACGAGCACTCGACGTTCACGTGGCTGTTGGAGCCGATGATCGAGCGCAGCGGCTTCCGCATCGACCACGCCACTCACACACCGGATGGGATCTTCGCGGAGTACGTCGCACGAGCGGTCTGATGTTCGTCGTGATTCCCTGCATGCCCGGCCCCCGCTGTGCCACCATCAGGGCCGGCGTCGAAAGAGCGCGAAACGGACCGATGTCGGTGGATCGCGACGATTCCGCTGGGCTGTGCCGATCGTGGCGGCCGTCATCGCCGTCACTACGACGGGGTCGGCCTCCGCCGAGCGCGGCGGGCGGGGTCACGGCGCCCATTTCCGCTTCGCCTGGTTGGCGAACGACCCGGCGAACTCCTACGACAACGCCATCCGGGCTGGCATCGAGGAGGTGGCGGCCAAGGCGCACAGCACGGTGGACCCGTTCTTCGCCGGCTTCGATCCGGCGTTGCAACTGGCCCAGTGCACCGACGCCCTCGCCGCCGGTGGCTACGACGCTCTGATCGTCATCGCCGCCGACCCGCTGGGCATCGTCCCGTGCGTCGAGGCGGCACGAGCGGCGGGGGTCGCCGTGGCCTCCGTCGACCTCCCGATCGGTACCGACCCGTCCGCAGTGGAGCCCCAGGTTGCGGGCGTGGTGGCGTCGGCCCTGATACCCGCGGCGGCATGGGGCGGCGCCGTCACCCGATCGTGCCCGGGCTGTGCGCTGGGCTCGAGCCGTGCAACGTGTTCTACCTGGCGGGCCTGGCGTCATTCCCGATCGACCAGATCGGCCTGGCCGCCGCCCAAGCCGCCGCCGACGGGACGTCGGTGAACCTCGCCGGGAGCGCCGAGGCGTTCTACGACACCACGGTCGCGCGCGACGTGTTCGCCGCTGCGCTGGCCGCCGACCCGACCATCAACGCCGTGATCGCGTCGGGCGACCAGATGGCGCTCGGCGCCGAGCAGGCGGCGGCAGACGCGGGGCTGTCGGTCCGCATCGCCGGGGCAGGCGCAGGCTCCTCGGCCCTCGACGCCGTTCGTGAGGGCCGTTGGTACGCGACGGCGACCAGCCTGCCTCGCACCGAAGGCAGGCTGGTCACCGAGCTGCTGGTGCGCGCCCTGCGGGTGCGGCCCGCGGCGCCGGCCGGCGTGGACCCGGTGGCCGAGTCTGGCCTCCCCCTGTGGTGGACGGCGGCCACACTGGCCGAGCATCCCGAGCTCACCGGCGAGTGGCCCGGGCCCTAGATCGAGGTTCGCACCGGCCCGCCTCCCGCAGCACGCAGACGCGAGGGCGAGGCGACGGCCGCGCGAGGCGACGGCGACGGCGTCCGTACGATTGCGGCCGTGACTGATGGAAGGCCCCTCGAGAACCCTGCCCAGGTCGCCGCGCGCGTTGGGGAGTTGACCGCCGCGGCGTGGGTCCTGAGCGCGATGGCCACCGTGCTGGCGCGGGGCGTGGAGGCGCCGCTGTCGACCGACGACCCCGCCGGACGGGTCCTCGTCTCCTACGGCTTCTTCGAGGAGAGCGGCGACGGGCTCGTGCCGACCCCAGCATGCGCGCAGGCCCTGGGCGAGCGGGCTCGACCGTTCGCAGACGGCATTCGCAGCACCCTCGGCCAAGCGGCCACGGCGGCGTTCCGAGGGGCGTCGGAAGCAGGCTGGGGGCGTGCGTTCGGCGCCGAGATCCTGCTCGCCCAGGGTCGGGCGTCGGCGATGGGCGGGCGCCTCACCGCCGCCTACGCCCTGCCGGCCCTGGAAGGACTGGCCGAGCGGTTCGGCGCGGTGGAGGGAGGGGCCTTCCTCGACGTCGGCGTCGGCGTGGCCGAGCTGGCCTGCGCGTTCTGCGAAGCGGTGCCACGTGCCCGGGTGGTGGGGCTGGATCCGCTGCCCCAGGCCATCGAGCTGGCGATCCGGACGGTGGCCGCCCACGGCCTCGGCGACCGGATCGAGTTGCGGCACCAGGGCGTGGAGGAGCTGGACGACGAGGCGGTGTTCGACCTGGCGTGGATGCCACTGCCGTTCATTCCGCCCCCCCTCGTGCGCGAGGGGTTGGGACGGGTGTGGCGGGCATTGAAGCCGGGCGGATGGCTGCTCCTGCCCGGATCGACGATGGAGCCCGGCGCCGGTGGCGACATCGCCCGGTGGCAGGTGCATCTCACCGGCGGCACCCTTCTGGCCGAGGACGAACGGGCGCGGGTGGTCGAGGAAACCGGATTCACGTCGTCGGTCCACCTCGACACGCCTCCCGGGACTCCTCAGATGCTTGCCGTCCGCCGCCCACGATGACCGGGCATCTCGCGGGACCTCCCCACGACGCCGGCGCGGTGCGGCGGGGCGCCCGACGTCGGCAGCGTGGTCGCCGGTGACGTTCCGGGGCTGGCCGGCCGAGGCACTCGAGTTCTTCGATGGTCTGGAGGCCGACAACTCGAGGGCCTACTGGCAGGACCACAAGGCGACCTACGAGTCGGCGGTACGGGGCCCCATGGACGAGTTGCTGGCCGAGCTGCGCGAAGAGTTCGGCGCGGGCAAGGTCTTCCGCCCGTACCGGGACGTGCGCTTCAGCGCCGACAAGTCGCCGTACAAGACGCACATCGGCGCCACCCTCGACAAAGGTGGGTACGTCCAGCTGTCGTCGTCGGGTCTGGGCGCGGGCGCCGGCTACTGGCACATGGCGCCGGACCAGCTCGACCGTTTCCGGCGGGCGGTGGCCGACGACGCCACCGGTGAGCCGCTGGCTGCGCTGGCGGCCGCGGTCGGCAGCAAGGGCGTCGAGGTCACGTCCATCGCCTCCCTCAAGACGGCGCCGCGCGGCTTCCCGAAGGATCACCCGCGCGTCGAGCTGCTGCGCCACAAGGGTCTCGCCGCGTACCGGTCGTGGCCGGTGGCGCCGTGGCTCGGGACCAGAGCGGCGAAGAACCGAGTCGTGGAGCTCCTCCACGCCGCGCAACCGCTGCTCGACTGGCTCGACGTCCACGTGGGCCCGCCTGACTGACCGCAGGCCGCTCCCGCTCGCCCGGCCGCTGACGTCGACCGCCGGGACGGCTGGAGGACAATGACGTCGTGCGCGTCCGGTTGCTCGGGTCGTTCGAGGTCGAGGGAATCGCCGAGCGCCGGCTGGGCAGCCGCAAGGGGCGCACCCTCCTGAAGATGCTCGCCCTGGCACGGGGCGCGCCCGTGTCCGTCGACCGCATCGCCGACGTCGTGTGGGGCGACGAGCAGCCGTCCCGGCCGGCCGACCAGGTCGGCGTGCTGGTCTCACGGCTCCGGGGCGTGCTCGGCGCCGAGCGCATCGCACGATTCGACGCCGGGTTCGCGCTGGTCGCCGACTGGGTCGACGTGGAGGAGGTCGCCGATCTGGCGGCCGTCGGCGCGGAGGCGCTGGCCGCCGGGCGCCTGGGGGCAGCCCGTGCGGCGGCCGACGCCGCCCTCGCCCTTGTCCGAGGCCCCTTGCTGCCCGACGAGAGCGGGCCGTGGATCGAGGCGGAGCGGGCCGCGGTCCGGGTCACGGTGACGCGTGTCCAGCGGCTGGCCGTCGATGCGGCGGTGGCCGCGGGCGACCACACCGCCGCCGCCGCGTCGGCCGAGCAGGCGCTGGCCAGCGATCCCTATGACGAGACCGTGCTGCGCGCGCTGATGGAGGCCCACCTGGCGGCGGGGCGCCCGGCATCGGGACTGGCCGCCTACGCCCGGGTGCGGGAACGGCTGGCCGAGGACCTGGGCGTGCCCCCGACGGCAGAGACGGAAGCCGTGTACCTGCGCCTGCTGGCCGCCGCCGACGGGGACGGCGCGCCTGTGGCCCCCGCGCCGCGGGCGGCCCCGGCAGGACTGATCGGGCGCGGCGACGAGCTGGCGTCGCTCGATGCCGCTCTGTCCGAGGCCGCCACCGGCGGCGTCGCCCTCGTCGTCGTGGAGGGACACGCGGGGATCGGCAAGACGACCCTGGTGGATGCGTGGTCGCGCTCGGTGGAGAGCGACGCCGTGGTCCTGCGGGGCCAGTGCGACGAGCTGGGCCGGGATCTTCCGCTCCAGCCGGTGACCGATGCGCTGGCGGATCACCTCCGCACGATGGGCGCCGAGCGGGCAACGGCCGTCGTGGGCGGTGCCGCCACGGTGCTCGGTCCGGTGCTTGGGCCCGCCCTCGGGACGTCGGCGACCGTGGTGACCGACACCGACGCGGGGCGGGCACGACTGTTCGCCGCCCTCGTCGAGGTGCTCGACCGCGCCGGCGACGGGCGACCGACGGTGCTCGTCATCGAGGATCTCCACGTCGCCGGCGCCAGCACCCTCGCATGGCTCGCCTTTGCGCCGCGCCGCTGCCATCACAGCGTGTTCGTCGTCACGACCCGGCCGGGCGGCGCCAAGGGCCTCGAGCCGACGCACCTCGTCGAGCTCGGGCCGTTGGGACGCGACGCCGTCGTCGAGCTGGTGGGAGATGAGCGGGCGGGCGTTCTCTACGAACGCAGCGAGGGGCACCCGCTGCTCCTGGCCGCCCTGGCCACCGCCGCCGACGAGGAACTGCCGCCCACCTTGCGGGATGCGGTGGCCTTGCGCGTCGACTCCCTGGGCCGGGAGGCCGCCCTGACGCTGCGGGCGGCGGCCGTGCTCGGGCCGGAGTGCGATCTCGAGCTGGTGGCACAGGTGGTCGGGCATCCGGTGGTCGAAGTCCTCGGTCACCTGGAGGCGGCGGCGCGCGCCGGGCTCATCATCGAGCGCGGCAATGGCTTCGGCTTTCGCCACCAGCTCATCCGCGAAGCGCTGGAGGCGGCCACCGGCGCGGCCCGGCGTGCGCTCGTCCACCAGCAGGCGGCCCGCGCCCTCGCCTCCCGCCCCCGTGCCGATCCGCTGGCCGTGGCCGTTCATGCGCGGGCGGGCGGCGACCACCAACTGGCGTCGTCGTCGTTCGTGGCGGCCGCCGCCGCGGCGGCGGCCCGGTTCGACCTGGACGCAGCCGAGGAGCACCTCCAGGCCGCCCTCGAGCGGGACGAGAGCGCCGAGGCGTACACGGCGCGGGCCCGGGTGCGCATGAGCCGGCTGGCGTTCGAGCCGGCCGCCTCGGATGCCGAGCGGGCGGTCGCCCTCGGCGGCAGCGCCGCTGCCCTGGAGGTCGCCGGGTGGGTCGCCTACTACCGGCGCCGCTACGACGACGCCCGCGCCTACGCCGAGCAGGCGTCAACCCGCGCCGGCGACATCGGCGACGAGGCGGTCCGTGTCAGCGCCCTCGCATTGGCCGGGCGGGTCCGGCACGGTGAAGGGGATCTGACCGGAGCGGCCGAGATCCTCGGTGGGGTGGGCGACGCGCCGCCACCGGTGCGAGGCGTCGCCGACGTCTGGCTGGCCCAGGCTCGCCTCCACCAGGGCCGTCCGCTCGACGCGCTGGACGCCCTGGCCCGGCCCATGGTCGATCCGGACGCGCTCGGCCACCCGTGGGCGCCGCTGCACCTGCGGTTCAACCGCATCCTCGCCCTCGGACAGCTGGGGCGGGTCTCCGATGCGCTCCGGGTGGCGGCCGAGCTCGACGCCGACCTGATGCGGAAGGGCCCGATCGGGGCCCGGTTCGCGGCGCCGGCCGCCAACGCCGGGGCGTGGGTCCTGCGATGGTCGGGCCGGGGCGACGAGGCCGACGACCGGAATCGGGCAGCAGTCGAGCTGACCGGCGGGAGCACTGGCCCCTCGGCCAGCGCCATGGCCGAGGGCCATTACGTCGCGTTGCTGGACCTGGCCGACGGCTGCATCCTGCGCGGGAGCTGGGCGGAGGCGACCTCGCACGCCAGCCGCCTCGCCGCTCTCGACACGTGGCGGGGAACGATGGCCTGGCACCAACGCCACCGCCTCGGATTGCTGCGAGCGCGCGTGGCCATGGCCGCCGGCGACGCCGCGGAAGCGGCGCAGCTGGCGTCGGCCGTGGCCGCGGACGCAGCGGCGCGCGGGGCCCGGCGCTACGAGCTGTTGGCGCGCGCCCTTGTCGGCCTGGTCGACCCCGCCGTCCCCCACCACGAGCTGGACGACGTCGTCGATGGTCTCGGCCGCTGCGCCGTCCTGGACGGATGGCCGGTGATCGCCGCCCTCGCCGCCGCCCGCCGGTCCGGACCGTGGCGGGCCGAGGCCGACCGTCTTGCCGCCCGCGTCGTCGGCGAGGCCGGCGCCCACGCCGACGCGGCCCGGCGCTTCGCCGAGCGCATGCTCACGGGCTGATCGCCCGCAGGACGAGGACGGACCGCACGAGGGTCGGGGGACGGTCGCCCAGCCGGCGCACGGCGTCGGCCTCGAGCACCCGGCGTTCGGCCGTCGGCAGCCCGGCCACGTATGGCGCGTGCTGCGCCAGGCCGAGCCGCCAGGCGACGAGTTGACGTGGGTCCAGCCCGGAGACGGGCACGTCGATCACCTCGACGGACGCCTCCAGGCCGGCGCCGGCGGCAGCGGCCCGGCCGTGCGCGACCGTGGCCAGCGCAGCCGTGGCCCGGGCCCGCATCGTCAGGTACCACGGATCGGGCGTCCATCCGTGGGCGGCCAGGGCGGCCTCCACGCACGCCTTCACCGGGTGAGCGTCGTCGACGCCGTAGGAGGCGGCCAAAAGGGGGCCGCCTCGACGGGTCACGCGGGCCATCTCTCGCAGCCCGACCGAGGGTTCGGCGAGGTGGTTGAGGGAGAAGGCGGCGACGGCGGCATCGAAGGCGCGGTCCACGAACGGAAGGGCATTGAGGTCACCGACGGCCGCCGGCGGCCGTTCGACCGCCTGATGGGCGAGCATCCCGTAGGCGGCGTCCACTGCGACCACCGCACGTGCTCCGGCGGCGATCACGGCCCGGGTGGCCGCGCCCGTCCCCGCTCCCACATCCAGGACCCGGGCTCCGTCCAAGGGCACAGGAGAGCCGGCCACCAGCACCTCGGCCAGCCTGTCGTAGATGCGTCCGGGGCCCTGTTCCCAGGCTCCGCCGGTCGCCGAGTAGGCGGCGGCGACTGCGCCGGTCAGAGCCACGCCGCGCCGGCGGACGCAGCGTCGCACCACCACGTGAGCTCGGCGCCGTCGCCGAACGCCTTCTCCCAGCCGAACTGCACGAGCGCTCCGAGCATGCACAACGCCAGTTGGCGGTCCCACCAGCCGGCGGTCTCGACGCCGTGGCGCTCCAGGCCCGACCGGAAGGCGGCGATGGTGGCCTCCTTGGAGATCGGAAGCCGGGAGCGGTCCAGGGCGAGGTGCCAGGTCAGCTCGTGGCACGCAGGGCCCTCGCCGACGTAGGCCCAGTCGATCAGCACGGTGCGGCCGTCGGCGGCCACGCCGGCGTTCGACGCCTTGACGTCGCCGTGCAGGAAGCACGAGGGCGTGCACTGGAGGGCCTCCGCCAGCGGCGCCGGGTCGTGACGCAGATCGTCCACGAGGCGGGCGAGAGACGCCGGGGCCCGCTCGGCGAAGAGCGACCAGCCTTCGTCGGCCAGGCGCGGAACCCGCTCTGGCCACCCCAGCGCCCGCTCGCCGTCCAGGGCGGCGTGGCCGAACCATGCCCACCGGGCCGCGTACGGCAGCAGCTGGGGACCCGACGCCTGATCGTCGCGCCAGCCCCAGCCCGCCGCGCAGAACCCGGCCAGGTTGTCGACGAAGGCGCCGTGCTGGTCGGTGCCGATCGGCCCGTCGCCCGGCGGGATCAGCTCGGCCGACACGTCCCGCATGAGCAGGGCCGCCCCCCAGCCGTTGCGGCCGTGCCCGGCCGCCGCTCCCACGATGGCATGGTCGACCAGGCGGGGCGCGATGTCGAGGTGCCCGGCCGCCCAGGCCCGCACTGTCCGGCAGCCGAGGTCGCCCGAGACCCGCATCGTGAAGTCGTCGTCGAGGTGCAGGTACTTCACCACGTGGGCGGCGCCGTCGATCCACACGCGCTCGAACGGGGCCGAGGAGCGCCCGTCGGGATTGACGAACGGCTCCCGCCGCTCGGCCCCGGCCAGCAGCTCCTCGACCGATCCCACCGGCTGTCGCACGTCAACCAGCATCGTTCGCCTCGGCCATCCTGGCGAGCATGCCGGCGTCCCAGCGGCCGCCGCAGAAGAACCGGTCGCCGGCGATGCGGCCCGAGGGGTCGAAGCGCAGGACGTGGCAGTGGTGGGCGGCGTGCGGGACACCCCGCTCCGACCAGCTCAGCAGGTACGTCACCACCTCACCGCCGTCGACGGCGAGCCGCTCCAGTTCCTCGAGTCCGCCGGGGTGCGCGAACCAGCCGCTGTACTGCTCGGACAGCCTGTCAGCGCCGTGCAGGGGGAAGCGCCACCCGGGAACGGTGGCGTCGAGGACGGCATCGCCGGCGAAGAGCTCCGCCGGAACGCCGTCACCGCCGGCGATGGCGTCGAGCAAGCGGTCGACGGTGCGACCTCCGAGGACGGCGGCGTCGGTCGTTGTGCTGGTCGGAGTCATGGCGTCATCGTCAGTCGTGGCTCCTGCAGGAACCCTGCACCATCGCCGTGGCCCGGCAGCTCAGGCCGGCGGCGACCCGGGGGTGCGACTGCAGGGGATCTGCAAGGACCGGTCCGTACGGTTCCTCCCGGGCCCCACGGTGGCGGCCCGACAGCGGAAAAAGGGAGAAGACGCCATGGCGAGGACCGACGTCCAGCGGGAGATGAAGGAGATGTTCGGCGAGGTGATCGGCTTCGTCGACCTGATCCCCGACCAGTACATCGACGCCGAGTGGGATCTCATCAAGCGGGTGCAGTTCGGGGAGACGCTGATCCCGAACAAGTACAAGGAGCTGATCGGGCTGGCCGTGTCGGCCGCGACGCGGTGCCGCTTCTGCGCACTGTTCCACACCGAGGCGGCCAAGCTCTTCGGCGCCAGCGACGAGGAGATCGAAGAGGCGATGCACTACACGAAGCTCGTGAGCGGCTGGAGCACCTACATCAACGGGATGCAGGTCGACTACGACGAGTTCAAGACGCAGGTCGAGCGTGTCGTCGAGCACGTCAAGGCGACGGCGGCCTGACATGCGACTGGGTTGGGACCGGCCCGGCGTCGTCCGGGCCACGCTGAAGGTGGAAGAGCTGGCTGCTCTGGTGGCCGGCGCCCGCATGGCCGCCGCCGCGCTGGCCGGGCCGTCGGCTGAGCAGGCCGAGGAGCTCGAACGGGTGCTCGGCAGCTTCGACCGGGCCGTTGCCCACCTCGGGCCGGTCCCGGATCCGACGGTCTGAGACTCCGCGCCAAACGGGGGCTGGCGGGCACGACCCGCCGGCCAGCCGCCCGCCGGTCCGCGTGCATTTTCCTTTCGGCGACACCCGGTGTCGTGTCGCGGACGAAGAACGACCCTGGCGGCGGAGGTCTGGGTGCAGCCCGTAACGCCTCGCCGTCCTACGGAGACTGCACACCGTCCGTCTACCGAAGGAGGGGGTACGCCGATGTCCGATCCGAGCACGGCCGGAGGGGTGTTCGTCCAGACCAACGAGGCTCGCAACCGGGTGGTCGCCTTCGCCCGATCCGACGAAGGGCTTCTCGACTCGATCGAGTGGTACGAGACCGGAGGCGCCGGCGACGCAACTCCGCATCTTCCCTCCCAGGGGTCCGTCAGCCTCACCGGCGACGGGGGTCACCTGCTCGTCACCAACGTGGGAAGCGGCGACGTGAGCGTCTTCACCGTCCTGCCAGACGCGACGCTCGAGCTCGCCGGCCGTGCGCCGGCCGCCGCCGTCCCGAGGAGCGTCGCGGAGCACCACGGCTTGGTCTATGTGCTTGCGACCGGCAAGGCGGCGGTGATCGGCTACCGACTCGTCGAGGACAGGTTGCAGCCGATCGCCGGCGGCGAGCAGTCGCTGGCCACGCTCGACGCCGACCCAGCGCATATCGGCTTCACCCCCGATGGCTCGGCCCTGATCGTCACCGAGCGCGGCACCGACACGATCGCCGTCCTGCCCGTCGACGCCGACGGTCGGGCCGGCGCGCCGCACTCCGTGGCGTCGTCGGGACCCACGCCCTACGGCTTCGCGGCCACCAGCACGGGAACTCTCGTCGTCACCGAGGCCTACCGGGCGGAGAAGGGGGCGGCGGCTGCGTCGTCGTACCGCCTCGACGGGACCGCCGTCACGCCCGTCACCCGCTCTGCGGGGAACGGGCGCAGCGAGATCTGCTGGGCGGTGGTGACGCCGGACGACCAGTGGGCGTTCACAACGAACTTCGCCGACGGTGCGGTGTCGCGCTACGCCATCGGCGACGACGGTTCGCTGGTGCTGGACGACGCGACGGCAGGCGTCACCGTCGACGGCCGGAAGGGGCTGCGCGACCTCGGCATGAGCGCCGACGGCCGGTACCTGTACGCCCTGGACGCCGACGCCGGCAGCGTCTTCGGCTGGGACGTCGGTCCCGGTGGGTCGCTGGAGCCGGCCGGCTCGTGGGGCGGTCTTCCGGCGACGGCGGCCGGGCTCTCTGCTCGCTGAGCCACAGCCTCCGGGAAGGGTCGGTCGACGTTGGCCCGTGCTCGCCCCCGCGCCGAGCGGGGCCGGCCTTCTTTTCCCGTCCCGCGACAGCCCGTGTCGTGGAGCGGACGAAGAAACGGGCGACGAGTGCGGGTGCGGGGCCGTGTCATGCTACCCACGGCACCGCACCCGCCAGGCACGCCGCCTCCCGTCTCGTGACAGGCTCAGAGCTGGATCTTGCCCA
Organism: Acidimicrobiales bacterium; assembly: GCA_036262515.1. Lineage (GTDB taxonomy): Bacteria > Actinomycetota > Acidimicrobiia > Acidimicrobiales > JAHFUS01. The sequence goes on from DATAIT010000009.1 coordinate 49,515, forward strand.
CCTTGTTGCCCGCCAGCTCGGTGAAGTACATGCTCGTGCTGTCCGGGCCGCTGGTGATGCTGCCTGGGTTGCTGCCGGCGGTCGGCACGGCCAGCTCCTCCACCAATGCGCCGGCTGTCGTCATCCGCCCGATACGGTTCGCGGCCGTCTCGGTGAACCAGAGGTTGCCGTCGGGACCGGTCGTGATGTTGTGCGGATCGGACCCTGCGGCCACCGGGAAGAGCGTCAACGCCCCGGACGTGGTGATGCGGCCCACGGCGTCGCCGCCCCGGGGAGCCGTCGTGTTGCAGCGACTGGCCTTGGTCACGAACCACAGCGCGCCATCGGGCCCCCTGGTGATCCCGTGCGGGCAGCTGGGCGAGGCGAGCGGGTACTCCGTCACGGCGCCGGCCGTGGTGATCTTGGCGATGCGGCCGGCGTCGGACTCGGTGAACCAGAGATTGTTGTCCGGGCCGGCGACGATCACGTCGGGACTGCTGTTGCGCTTCGGCAGAGCGAACTCGCTGATCGTGCCCGCCGTCGTCACGCGCCCGATCTTGTCGGCCCCCTTCTCGGTGAACCACATCGCTCCGTCGGGACCCTGCGTGATGGTGTGCGTGGCACTGAAGCGCGTGGGAACCAGGAACTCCCGGATCACGCCCGACGGGGTGATGGAGCCGACCCGGTCGCCGGAGGACTCGGTGAACCACACGTTGCCGTCGGGCCCGAGGGCCACCCCCCCGGGCTGGGTGCCGGAGATCGGCAACGCGTACCCGGTGACGACCCCGGTGGCCGGGTTCAGCTTCCCGATCTGCCCGGCGTTCTCCTCCGCGAACCACAGGTTGCCGTCCGAGCCGACGGTGATCCCCGCCGGGCGGCTGTCGGCGATGTTGGACGGATACTCGGCGACGACCGTGCTGGCCGACGCTCCGAGGAACGGCAGGCCCACGCCGCCGATCGCCACACCCGCGCCCAGCAGGGCCCGGGACCACCTGCGTGACGGTCGCCGGCGTCGGGGCCCACCCGATGCGGGCACCCCGTGCCGCTCCCGTCCGACGAGTTCTGCGCGTGCCTCGCCCATATTCTTCCCCCTCGGTCAGCCGTTCGTCCAGTTGATTTGTAGTCAGGCTAAACGAATCGCCGGGCGTCGGGTAGTGGCGAACGGCTGCTAGCGGGAGGGTCCGGGGATCACAACGGCACGCCCGTACCCGGCGACGGGTGCCCGGCGGCGGCACTCAGAACTGGGCGCGGCCCTTGCAGATCTCGCCCGTCACGAGGTTCGTCGCCCTGGCCGCGATGGTGTCCGTGCCGGCGGCGTCGGGGAGCACCCGGCGCACCTCGAACGACCCGCTCGGAGCCTGGGTGGTGCGCTTGCCCCGGAACACGACCGTCCCGTTCTGCTCGAGCACGACCCTCCACTCCTGACCCACCACGTTCTGGTCCACCTCGAAGTCCGTCTCGATGGCGCCGTTCTCGGGGCTCAGCTTCAGCTTCCAGGTGCTGCCGCCTGAACAGGCGCCCTCCCTGACGACATCCGCAGCGTTGGCGGACACCGGACCGCCGAGGCCGCCGAGAAATCCGGAACCGACAAGGGTGGCCACGCCGAATGCTGCGATCCTCTTCATGTTCCCGCTCCTTCATCGTTCGCTCGAATGTGTCTTCCGCGCCGCACGCCGATGCGGCGGTGCGGCCTACGAATCGTCCGGGCCGCCGGGTCTGGGGGGCAACTGCCCAATGGTCGTAGGACCATCGGGCGCCGCCAGCGCCACTGCGCTCGGGGGCTACCACCAGGAGACGGCCGCCGAGGTGGATCATGGTGCCCTGGTGCAGGAAGGGATCCTCGGACGACAGAGCGAGCTCGGCGCCTTGGGCGCGTGGCTGAATGCCGCACGCAACGGCTCCGGGCGCCTCATCCTGTGCGCCGGTGCGCCGGGTATCGGAAAGACGAGGCTGGCCCAGGAGGTCGCCGGCCTCGCCCTCGCCGGGGGGACGACGGTGGCATGGGGGCGCTGCGTCGAGGCGGAGGGGTCGCCACCCTTCTGGCCGTGGCGCCAGGTGCTGCGCTCCCTCGGGCTCGACCCCGCGCCTGCCATGGGTTCCGCGGTCGACCCGGAGGATCGCTTCCGCGTGTTGGACGGTCTGGCTTCGACGATCCGCGAGGCGGCCGAGCGCACGCCGGTGCTCGTGATCCTCGACGACGTCCACTGGGCGGATGAGCCCTCGCTGCTCGTGCTGCGCCATGTCGCCCTCCATCTGGCCGACGGGCGCCTCGCCGTGCTCGCCACCTTCCGTGACATGGAGCCGGCCAGCCGCCTCCCGGTGGTCCTTCCCGACCTGCTGCGGGCGCCGGCGGTCGAGCGCGTCAACCTGCAGGGCTTCGGGCTGGCCGAGGTGCGCGAGCAGCTGGAGCGGGCCGGTGCCGGCGCCTCGGGCGACACCGAGGCCGAGGTCGTGCTGGACGTCACGGCCGGGAATCCCCTCTTCGTCCGCGAGGTGGCCCGGACCATGGCGGACGGCACGTGGCGCCCGGACCGCCCTCCGCGCAGCGTCCTCGATCTGGTCGGCGACCGCCTGCGGCGCGTCTCCCCGTCGTGCCGCCGGCTGGTCCAGGCCGCCGCCGTCGTGGGCCGGGATTTCGGGCTGGGGCTGGTCGCCGCGTCCCTCGGTGAGCCGGTGGAGACCTGCCTGCCATTGGCGGACGAGGCGGTCGCCCACGGGCTCGTCGATCGGGTCGGGTCGGCCGCCGACCACCGGTTCGTCCACGCCCTGACGCGAGAAGCGGTCGAAGCGTCGCTGACCACGGCCGACCGGGTGCACCTGCACCGGGCCGTCGCCACAGCCATGCAGGAGGGGTTCGCCGGCGAAGTGTCCGAGCACTTGGGCGACATCGCCCGCCACTGGTCGGAGCTTGCGCCCTACGGCGAGGCCGACAGGGCGCGGGAATGGGCGTTGCGAGCCGCCGACGACGCCGTGCAACGCCTGGCCTACGCCGAAGGAGCGCGCTTGTACCGCTCGGCCTTGGCCCTGGCGGGAACGGCGGCGGGCGACGTCGAGCGGTGCCGGACATGGATGGCCCTGGGACGGGCCTGCTACTTCGCCGGCGACGTCCAGGGGTGCGCGGACGCCGCCGTGGCGGCCGCAGACGCGGCGCGAGCCGCAGGGGATCCCGAGCTGGCCGGCGAGGCCGCCCTCGTGCTCGAAGTGTCCGCCGACCCGGGCGTGAACGCCGTCGCCGAGCAGCTGTGCGGGCGGGCGTTGGACGGGCTGGGGAACGCCGGCCACGACGCGCTCCGGGCCCGGCTGCTGGCCCAGCGCAGCCACCTCGCGTACTACGACGGCGACGTGCCGCGCACCGAGTCCCTCAGCGCCGCCGCCCTCGAGGTGGCCCGGGAATCGGGCGACGACAGAGCCCTGGCCGCCGCCTTCCATGCCCGCAAGGAGGCCTGCCCGGGGCCGGGTGGCCGGGCGGAGCGGACGTCGTTGGCCGACGAGATGGCGGCGCTCGGGATCCGGGGCGGCAACCGGCGGGCTGTCATGTGGGGTGCGTTGTGGCGCGTCGAGGTGCTCATCGAATGCGGTGACCTGGCCGGCGCCTCCGATGCCCTGACGCGCCTCGAGGCGGCGGCCGAACGGGTGGGCGGCCCGATCAGTGCCTGGCACCACGACCGCGTGGCGGCCTGCGTCGCCCAGGCCCAGGGCCGCTACGCCGACGCAGCGGCGCTCGCCCGCCGCGGGCTCGAACGAATGCAGCCGGTCGAGCCGGGACCGGCACGAGGCACCTTCTTCGCCCTCCATGCGGCGATGGCCGCCCACATCGGGGCCACCGAAGACTCGGCGCCCTTCGTCGTCCAGGCCTTCCGGCCCCTTCCCCGCTTCCGGGGCATGGCGCCGCTGCTGCGTGCCCATCTCCTCGTGTGCTCCGGCCGGCCCGAAGACGCGGCCGCTTCCTACCAGCTCGCCGGGCCGATCGCCGGGTGGGCGCCCAACGGGTTCTACATGCTCGTCTGCTTCGTCGCCGCCACCGTGACGGCGGCCGCCGTCGGCTGCCACGACGACCTCGCCGTCCTGATCGACTGGCTGGGGCCCTACCGAGGCGAGCACGCGTCCGGTGACGGCGTGGTGTACTTCGGCCCGGTGGACCTGGCGCTCGGCCGGGCGGCCGCCGCGCTCGGACGATTGGACGACGCGGTCGCGGACCTGTCCGCCGCCGCCGAACTGGCCGACCGGGCGGGAGCGGCGGGCCATGCCGCCGAAGCCCGGTTCCACCTGGCCACGGCGCTCGTGGCGCGCGATGGCCCGGGGGACCGGGCCGCCGCCTTCGTGGCCGCCCGCCACGCCGACCGTCGGGCGCAGGTGCTCGGCATGGCCGCCTACATCGACCGCACGGCGGCGCTAGTCGCGTCCCTGGGCGACGCCGCTCCTGCCGCCCTGAGCCGCCGAGAGACGGAGGTCGCCCAGTTGGTGGCGGAGGGCCTGACCAATCGTCAGATCGCCGACCGACTGGTGATCTCCGAGCGGACTGCCCAGAACCACGTCCAGCACATCCTCACCAAGCTCGGGTTCAGCACCCGCAGCCAGATTGCGGCCTGGCGGGCGTCGGCCGGCGCCGCACGATGAGTACGCGGATGAGTCATCCGGCGGATGTGCCGGACCCCCCTCCATTCGTACCGTTCGTCCTGTGGCGCCGCACCGGCCGCCACCACCGGACAAGGAGGAGTTCCCATGTGGATCACCGTCGCCACCCCCCCGTTCACGAGTATCGACCAGGTCGACGCCGTTCTGGCCCAGCTTCCGGCCGCCCCCGAGGGCATGGAGGCCCGCTACGTCGGTACGACCGCTGACGGCGAGCTGCGGATCGTCTCGCTGTGGAAGTCCCGGGACCATGCCGACCGCTTCTTCGTCGACACGCTCGGTCCCGTGCTGGCCAAGGTGCTGGCACCCGAACCGGTGGGGATCTCCCAGGCGCTCGGCATCGAGGTCGCCCGCCGGTACGAGAGCCAGCCCGTCGGCTGAGCCGGCAGCGGGGCGGGCGGTGGGGTCGGGTTCTTCGGCCCTCACCGCCTGCGCTGCGGTTGCGTCCCCCCCGCGTCCCGCCCGCGTGGACGGGCGGGATCGACGGGAGCAAGCTTGGTCCATGGCGACTGCTCCGCCGTCCGCATCCGGCTCGTTGCTCCTGGGGGCGACCCTCGAGCTCCAGCGCGACCAGCTGGGCGCCTATGCCCGGGCCATGGAGGCCCACGGTGACATCGCCCGCTTCCGTGTCGGTCCGCCCGGCATCGGCTTCGAGTTCGACGCCGTGTTCGCACCCGACGGCGCCCGCCAGGTCCTCGCCGCCGACTCGTCGCACTACGTGAAGGACGCCCCTGTCATCGGCGAGTTCCGCCACTTCCTGGGCGACGGGCTCCTCGTCAGCGAAGGCGATCGCTGGCTGCAGCACCGCCGCATCGCCCAGCCGCTGTTCACCCGGAAGGCGGTCAGCGCCCACCTCGGCACGGTGGCCGCCGCCGCCGCCGACCTCGTCTCGTGGTGCGAGGGGGACGCCGCGGCACAGCGCCCGATCGACGTGCACGCCCTGGGCATGCGCTATGCCCTCCACGCGTTGGGCACCACCGTCTTCGGTGACGACATCGTCCACGCCGCCCCCGTCCTGCGCAGGGTTCTGCCGCCGCTGGGCAACCATCTCAAGCGCCGGTCGCTCTCGCCGGTGCGCAGCCCCCACTGGCTCCCGTTGCCGGCCAACCGGCGGGCGGAGCAGATCCGGCGCACGGTGTGGGGCCTGGCCGACTCGCTCATCGCCGAGCGGCGGCGGACCGGCGGCGGTGGGAGCGACCTGCTCAGCCGCCTCCTGGCCGCCCGCGACGTCGAGAGTGGCGCCGCGCTGGACGACGACAGCCTGCGGGACGAGGCCATCATCTTCCTCATCGCCGGCCATGAGACCACGGGAAGCGCCCTGGCCTTCACCCTGTGGCTGCTCGGTCGTCACCAGGACGTGCAGGACGCCGTGCGCGTCGAGGTCGCCGGGCTCGGGGCCGGCGCCGACGGTCCGGTCGAGATCGAGCAGGTTCCGTACACGCACCAGGTCATCGCCGAGTCGATGCGGTTGTACCCTCCGGCCCACACGGTGGTGCGGCGGGCCTCCGCCGACACCGAGTTGCTCGGCTACCCGGTGCGGAGGGGCCGCATCATGGCCGTCAACATCTGGGGCATCCACCACCGCCCGTCGATCTGGGACGACCCGTTCCGGTTCGACCCGGGCCGGTTCGCAGCGGGGGGCGCAGGGGGGCGCAGCCGCCGGTCGACCAAGTACACCCACCTGCCCTTCGGAGGTGGCCCTCGGGCCTGCATCGGCGAGCACCTCGCCATGGCCGAACTGGCGGGCGCCGTGGTCGCCCTCGTCCGCCGCTACCGGATCACCGCCCTCGAGCCCGAGCCGGGCGTCGAGGTCGACCTGTCGCTGCGCCCTCGGGGCGAGCTTCCCTGCCGCTTCGACCTCGTCGGTCCGTAGCAGGCTGCTCCGGCCCTCGGATCCGTGTGTCTCGCTCCTCCCGGTCCGGTGAACCTTCCCCCGTCTCCAACCCCATGGAGCGATGAGTCCGGCGGTCGCCGTACGTCGTAGAAAGGAGCAGGAGCGAGAGCGAGGGAGGGTGGTATGCGGAACGTGGCGGTGAACGCGTTCGTGACGCTCGACGGCGTCATGCAGGCGCCGGGTGGTCCCGAGGAGGACCCCACCGGAGGGTTCAGCGACGGCGGCTGGTCGGTGAACTACTGGGACGAGTCGATGGGCAGGGTGATGGCCGAGTCCATGGCCGAGCCGTTCGACCTGCTCCTCGGGCGGCGCACCTACGAGATCTTCGCCGCCCATTGGCCCCGTGCCGGCGAGGGCGCACGGGACGACCTGGGCGGCACCGCCAGCGAGATCGAGGACCCCGCCGCCCACGCCCTCAACTCGGCCCGCAAGTACGTGGCCTCCCGGACGCTCACCACCGTCGAGTGGAACAACTCCGTGCTGCTCGAGGGCGACGCAGCCGAGGCGGTGGCCAAGTTGAAGACCGAGGACGGGCCGACGCTCGCCGTGCACGGCAGCAGCGACCTGATCCAGACCCTGCTGGCCCACGACCTCGTCGACGAGATCCGGATCTGGACGTTCCCGGTCACCGTCGGACCGGGCAAGCGCCTGTTCGGGGACGGCACGCGGTCCGCTGCCTTCCAGGCGGTCGCCAGCACGACGTCGAGCACCGGCGTGGTGATCACCACCTACCGTCGGGCCGGCGAGATCGAGCGGGGGTCGTTCGCCTTCGAGACGGCGACGGACGACGAGTTGGCTCGGCGCAGGCGGCTGGCCGCCGAGGACACGGCCAACGCATCGGGCAGCACCACAACCGACCACGACCAAGCGAGGACATGATGGCGTTTCGTCCCTACCTCTTCTTCGGCGGCAACTGCCGGGAGGCGTTCACCCGCTACCAGGAGATCTTCGGCGGCGAGCTGACGGTGCTCCGCATGAAGGACGTTCCCGGCGGTGAGGCGCCGGCCGGCAAGGAGGACCTCGTCATCCACGCCGCCATCAAGATCGGCGAGGACCTCCTGATGGCGTCCGACGACCCCATGTCCGACGACTTCGGCCCGGTCCAGGGGATGATGGTGAGCTACGACGCCCGAGACGTCGACGACGCCACCCGGGTCTTCGAGGCGCTGGCAGACGGTGGCACCGTCACCCAGAAGCTGGAACCGGCCTTCTTCTCGCCCGCCTTCGGCATGTGCACCGACCGGTTCGGCACGCCGTGGATGGTCGTCGCCGCCCAGGAGCAGCCGCCTGCGTGACCGAGCACACCGGGCGGCTCGGCGGATCCGCCGCGCCTGAGGTGGTCGGGGTCGTGACGTTCCGAGCCGGTGGTCTCAACCATCCTCGGCATGGGCGCACACCTCGAGCTCCATGCCGTCGATGTCCCGGAAGAACAACGACCACTCGCCGCCGAGGCGCTGGATCTCGCCGATGTCGGCGCCCGCATCGACCAACCGTTGCTTGACCTGCTCGAGGTCCGTCAGGGAGTCGACGGCGATGCCGAAATGGTCGATGGCGCCCCGTCGGCCTTGCGTACGCCGCTCACCGATGATCTCCTCCGGCGAGGTCTCGAAGACATTCAACGCGGCGCCGTTCCCGAGATCGAGGATGAACATCCGTGGGTGGTCCGGAGCGGCGTCCATGCGGAAGGTGACCTCCGCCCCGAACACCCGGCGGTAGAAGTCCGCATGCCGTTCGAGGTCCGTCGTGAGCGTCGCGACATGGTTGAACCCGCTGGTGATCGGCATGGGGACCCCCTTCTCAGGACCTGTGCGCGAGCGTAGGCATTCCCGTCGTTCTATCGCTGCGATCGCAACCTCTCCACAAAGCCGTCACGGTCGTCATTCCCGCACCGGTGCGGGGTCTGGATGCCCCGACATCACCGAAACGGCTCAAGCTTTCCGGTGTCGGGCGTCGAAGCCATACCCATGACTCCGAGCGCGCCCAAGCCACGCCCGTCCCGCCGGGCGAATCGCGCACTTGCGGCCGCCGCGGCCGCCGCCGCCACCGTCGCCGGCCTGCTGCCCATCAGCGCCGGGGCCGCCACCCCTGTCGCGCCTGCTCGACCTGTCATCGTGTGGGGCGCGTCGGCCGGACGGGCGGCCGCTACGGTCGACGCCGCGGGTGGCACCGTCGTGAACTCGCTCGACCTCATCGGTGGCGTGGTCGCGACCTTGGATGCCGGCCAGGTCGCCGCCGTGAAGGCACAGGGCTTGTCCGTCGCCGACGACGCCCCGATGGAGGTGGCGTCCACCGACGTGGCGCAGGTGCCGGCCGCCGACCACCAGTTGGCCGCCGTCAACCCGGGTGGGGACTGGGACCTCGACGCCGGAGCGGGCGTGGGTGTGGCCCTGGTGGACACGGGCGTGACGGAGGTCGAGGACCTTCGGGGCAGGGTCGTCCAGGGTCCGGACCTGAGCGGAGAGGACAACGGCCGCGACACCTACGGGCACGGCACGTTCATGGCCGGGCTCATCGCCGGGGACGGTGCGCTGTCGAGCACGGGCGTCACCCGCCACGTCGGCGTGGCTCCTGGCGCGCACATCGTCTCGGTGAAGGTCGCCGGCGGCGACGGCGACACGACGCTCTCCAAGGTGCTGGACGGGATCGGCTGGGTCGTGACCCACGCCGACGAGCACGCCGTGCGCGTCCTGAACCTCTCCGTGGCGTTCCCGACGGTCTCGAAGAGCTACACGAGCGATCCGCTCTCCGCCGCCGTCGAAGCGGCGTGGGCGACGGGCATCACCGTCGTGGCCGCCGCCGGCAACGATCCGTCCACAGTCCCGTCGCCGGGGCGTGACCCGTGGATCATCACGGCGGGCGCCCTCGACACGGGCGGCGCGCTCGGAGCAGCCGACGACTCGGTCGCGCCGTGGTCTGGGAGCGAGACGACGAGGTTCGCCACCAAGCCCGAGCTGCTGGCGCCGGGCGTCTCCGTGGTGTCCCTGGCCGCTCCCGGTTCGAGGATCGTCGCCGAGAACCCGGCCTCGGTCGTCGACGGCCAGTACCTGTTGGGCTCGGGGACCTCGATGGCGACCGCCATGACCAGCGGTGTCGTCGCCGTCCTCACCGAGCACCACGCGGCCGCGACGCCCGATGACTTCAAGGCGGCGTTGGTGTCCACCGGCCACGCCGTGACGGGCGGTCCGGGCCGCAGCGTCGACCTCGCCGCCGCCGATCTGGCTCCGGCCGGCTCCACCGCGACGTGGTGGCAGCAGGCACCGGTCGCCTTCGCAGGCCTCGGCCTCGGCGACCGCATGCCGTGGTCGGCCGGTGGCTGGAACGGCGACGAGTGGGTCGGCAGCCGCTGGGCCGGCTCGCAGTGGGCGGGTAGCCGTTGGGCCGATCACACGTGGACCGGGTCGCGGTGGGCGCAGGAGGAGTTCCCCGGAGCCCGCTGGGCCGGGTCCCGCTGGGCCGGGTCGCGCTGGGTGGGGTCGCGCTGGGCCGGCAGCCGGTGGGCGGGAAGCCGCTGGGCCGCCGAGCTGTGGGCCGGATCCCGCTGGGCGGGAAGCCAGTGGGCCGGTGCCCGCTGGGCCGGCAGCCAGTGGGCCGGCTCGCGCTGGGCCGGCAGCCGCTGGGCCGGATCCCGCTGGGCCGGCAGCCAGTGGGCCGGGTCCCGCTGGGCCGACGACGACTGGGCCGGCTCGCGCTGGGCCGGGTCCCGCTGGGCCGACGACGACTGGGCCGGCGCCCGATGGGCGGGCAGCCAGTGGGCCGGCGCCCGATGGGCGGGCAGCCAGTGGGCCGGCAGCCAGTGGGCCGGCAGCCAGTGGGCCGGCAGCCAGTGGGCCGGCAGCCAGTGGGCCGACATGTCCTGGACCGGTGCTCGCGCAGGGGACGGCTGGGCCGCCTCGCTCGGCGAGTAGCCGGTCGATCCGTCGGCTGGACCGAGTGCATCCTCGATGAAGCACCCGCAGGTTCTCGCTCTCACCGCGCTGCACCTCGGCCTGGCCGCGCTGCTGGCCGTCGCCGCCTCGGAGGCCGGAAGCCTGGGTTCGCCGACCCTTGCCGTCGTCCCCTTCGCCGCCGCCATCGCCCTCGTCGGGTCGCTGCACATGAACGTGGAGCTCGGCCGCCACGCGGTGTCCGTCACCCTCGTGGAGGCGGTCGTCGTCGTCATGCTCCTGTTCATGTCGCCCGCCGGCGTCCTCGCAGCAGCCGTGTTCGGTGAGGTCCTGGCCTGCGTGTGGCAGCGCCAGCCCCTGGCCAAGGTGGCGTTCAACGCGGGGAGCGCGGCGCTGGCGGCCATCGCCGGAGCCGTGGTCTTCCAACTCCTCTGGACGGGCGGACGGGCCAACGGCGCGGCGTGGGCCGCCGCCCTGGTCGCCGCCAGCGTCTACGCCACGACCACCCACGGCTGCACCTCCGCGGTGCTGGCCGTGTTCGAGACGGCCCGCTTCACGCGGATCTTCGCGGCGTCGCTCGTCCCGGTCGCCCTGGCCAGTCTCATCTCGGCCACCATCGGACTGGCCGCCGCCGTCCTCTACGAGGTCACCCCCGGCGCCGTCCTCCTCGTGGCACCCCTCGTCGTGCTCATGGCGGCCGAGACGCGCCGCCTCGCCGCCCAGCGGGCCGAACAGCTGCGCTTCGAGCGGCTGTACGCCGCCTCGTCCCGAACGGGCGGCCTCACCAGCTTGCGAGAGGTGATGGCGACCCTTGCCGAGGAGTCACGGTCGCTCGTGACCGGTGCCGCCGCCGTGTGCTGCACGATGGACGCCGACGGGACGTGGTGGGGTGTCGTCCGCAGCGACGACGGCGTCAGCGACGCGCCGGTCGAGGCAGTGGAGGCCTCCCTGGCGCTCCTCGCCGGTGCGACGGACGCCGAGGTGGCCTCCGATCGGGTGCCCGGGAGCGTGCGGGCGCTGTCACCGGCGACGGAGTCCCTCGTGCTGGCCCGCTCCGACGAGACGGCGGCCGCTCCCGTGCTGCTCGCCGTGCTCCGCCAGCTCTCCGGCGACGACCACACGCAGCGGCGATCGGACGTGCTCGCGGCGTTCGTCGGCCACGCCGCCCTCACGGTGGCGAACGCCCGCCTCTACGCCGACGTCGAGGACGCGCTGGCCCACCAGGTCGACCTGAACCGCCAGAAGGACGATTTCGTGTCGGCCGTGTCCCACGAGCTGCGGACGCCGCTGGCCGCCATGATGGGCTCCGTCCTGACCCTCCGCCGCCTGGACGACCGGCTCAAGACCGACCAGCGCATCAAGCTCCTCGACGTCTCGTGCCGGCAGGCCAAGCGGTTGCAGCGCCTGATCGAGGAGCTGCTGACCCTGGCCTCCGTCGAGAACAGGGATGCCGTGCCCGCCGATCAGGCGGTGGCCGTGGCCGAGCTCGTCGAGGAGATCACCGACGACCTGCGCACGCAGCGGGGCGCCGACGAGCTCCCGCCGATCCAGTTCGTCGACACCGGGCTCGGCACGGTGTGGTCGTCCGAGCAGCGGCTCCGTCAGGTCGTGTCGAACCTCATCGAGAACGCGTGCAAGTACGCGCCCGGAGGGGCCATCGAAGTCCGCCTCGAGCCCGGTTCCGACGACACCGTCCGCCTCTCGGTCAGCGACAACGGCCCCGGCATCGCGGCGGCCGACAGGGAACGGGTCTTCGAGCGCTTCGTCCAGCTCGACCAGAGCTCGACGCGCGCCCAGGGCGGCCTGGGACTCGGCCTGTACCTGTGCCGGGAGGTGGCCGCCCAGCTCGGAGGGTCGCTCACCTTGTCGGAGGCGCCAGGGGGCGGCTCGCGCTTCACCCTCACGCTGCCTGCCACCAGGCGCCCCGACCCGTCGAGCCACGCCGACGCCGGTGGGGCGCAGGACCTGGCGCGCGCTTCCACCTCCGGCGAGGCCGCATGACGGCGAACGATCCCATCCGCACCGTTCTCATCGCGGACGACGATCCCGACATCCGCGAGATGCTCGCCCTGAACCTCGAGCTCAGCGGGTACACCGTCAGCGTGGCCGAGAACGGCGGCCGGGCAGGCGAGCTGGCCAGGCAGTTGCTTCCCGACGTGATCGTGTTGGACGTCATGATGCCCGTGAGCGACGGGTTCTCCATCCTGCGGAACCTCAAACAGGACCAGGCGACGGCGCACATCCCCGTGGTGTTGCTCACTGCTCGCGCCACTGACCAGGATGCATGGGCCGGGTGGCAGGCCGGCGCCACGTACTACATGACCAAGCCCTTCGACCCGGACCACCTCCTGCGGTTCCTCGGGTACCTCGACGACCCGGACGGGTGCCCGCTTCCGGGCTGACGATGCGGGTGCAGGCTCCGCCGCCAGCGGGTCGACCGGCCCGCCGCCTGCGTTCAGATTGGCGTCAGGATTGTGCACGCCACGCGTAATGATTCGTCAACAGAACGGACACGGCCGCGTCGTAGCGTGAACTTGTGCCAGCGGAGGGGCTCGGGCGAATCGAGGTGGACGTAGCGCTCGGCGTGGCCAGCCGCGACGGGCACCGCCTCGACCTGTCCGCCCAGGAGGTCGCGATCCTCGGCGTGCTGGCGGGGGCCGGCGGGCGGGTGGTGGGCCGTAACGAGCTCCAGCGCCGCGTCGGGTTGTCGCACCGCACGCCGCGCTGCTGCGACGCCCTCATCGTCGGCCTGCGCCGGGCGCTCGGTCCGGCCGCCATCGTCACCGTCCGGGGCCGGGGTTGGCGGTGCTGCTGGAGCGTGGGCTCCGCCTGCGCCGCCGCATCCGTGCCGGCGTGAACGGAGTCCTCCTCGACATCCTCGTCGTCCTGGTGGCGGCCAAGCTGGCGGCGGAGGGAGCCGAGCGGCTGGGGTTGCCGGCGGTGGTGGGCGAGATCCTGGCCGGCCTGGCCATCGGGCCGTCGGTGCTCGGCCTCGTCGGACCGAGCGAGGTGCTGCGCACGCTCGGCGAGCTCGGGGTCATCCTGCTCCTGCTCCAGGTGGGGCTGGAGATGGACCTGGCCGAGCTCGGCGCGGTCGGCCGGTCGTCACTCCAGGTCGCGTGCGTGGGCGTCGTGCTGCCCTTCGTGGCGGGCTGGGCGGTCGCCCTCGCCTTCGGCGAGTCCTCGAACACTGCCATCTTCGTGGGCGCCTCCCTGACGGCCACGTCGGTCGGCATCACGGCGCGTGTGTTCGGCGACCTGCGGGCGCTGGCCAGCGTTGAGGCGCGGACGGTCCTGGGCGCGGCCGTGGCCGACGACGTCATCGGCCTCGTGATCCTCACCGTCGTCGTTCGGCTCGTCGCCGAGGGCTCGATCTCGCTGGCCGGCGTGGCGGGCGTCGCCGGGCTGGCCATCGTGTTCCTCGCCGTCACCACCGGCGTGGGGGCGCAGGTCGCGCCTCGCCTGTTCGGCCTCGTCCACCGCGTCTCGCGATCCCCGGGAACCCTCGTCGCCGTGGCCTTGGCCTTCGCCCTGGCCGTGGCCGAGCTGGCCAGCGCGGCCCGGCTGGCCACGGTGGTCGGTGCCTTCGTGGCCGGGCTGTCGCTCGGCTGCACGGAGCAGGCCGAGCACATCCGTACCGAGCTCACCCCGGTGGGGCACCTGTTCGTGCCGGTGTTCTTCCTCCAGATCGGCATCGACGCCGACGTGGCCAGCCTCCTGCGGGCGCACGTGCTGCTGCTCGCCGGCGCGCTGCTCGTCGTCGCGATCCTCGGCAAGGTGGCGGCGGGCACGGCGGTCGTCGGCCGCCGGGGCGACCGCCTCCTGATCGGGCTCGGGATGCTGCCAAGGGGCGAGGTCGGGCTGATCTTCGCCGGTCTCGGCCTGCGCGAGGGGATCCTGAGCGCCGACCTGTACGGTGCCGTGCTGCTGGTCGTGCTGGCCACGACCCTGGTGACGCCGCCTCTCCTCGGATGGCGCCTGCGCCGGGTCCAGGCGTCGCGGCGGGCTTCGGTGGCGAGCGTGCCGGCGCCTCCGGGAGGCTGGTTGGTGGTGGCCGACGGCGTCGTCGATCTCCGCGGCGAGGCCGACGCCCGTCCCGGCGCCCACGAGGCGCTCCGGCTCGGTCTCCAGGCGGCGCACGAGCTGCGCGCCGCCCGCCCCGGACCGCGCCTGCTCGACTGGCTGGGCTCGATCGGCGACCTCCCCACGCGGTGGGACCGGGCCGCCAGGCAGGCCCTGTTCGACCTGCTTCGGGACGGCAACGCCCGGTCATGGCGCTTTCTCGAGACCACCGGTCTGCTCGAGCAGGCGCTGCCGGAGCTGGCCGAGGCCGTGCGCCGCCGGCGGGCCGATCCCTACGAGCTCGACGCTTCTCACCCGCTGCACTTCGCCCTCGTCGACCGGGTCCAGGCGCTCCTGTCCGCCGCTGAGGGAACCACCGCCCTGCCCCACCCCGAGCGGCTGGTGCTGGCCGCGCTGCTCGTCGATGCGGAGGTCGACGTCGCCACCGCCCGGCGGGTCGTCAAGCGCCTCGACCTCGGCGCCGCCGCCGAGCAGGAGGTCGCGCTGCTGGTTGGCGAGAGCGGGCTCCTCCGCGCTGCCGCCGCCCGCCGCGACGGGTTGAGCGAGGAACGCATCCTGCAGATCGCGTCGCACGTCGAGCAGCCGGCCCGGGCCGAGGCGCTGTACCTCCTCAGCGTCGCCCTGGGCCCGCTCCCTGGCCCACAGCGCCAGCGCCTCGACGCCATCCACGAGCTGGTCCGAGCGGTGCTGGCCCGCCCCGAGCTGGCCGGCCGCGACGTCCGCAACCTGGCCCAGCAGCGCCGTGCCGCTGCCTGCCGGGAGGCGGGGCCGGGGACGGCGGCGGCCGAGCGCCTCGAGCATGCGCCGCAGGCATGGCTCCTCGCCCACGACGCGCCGGACCTGGCTCGCATGGCCGCGCTCGTCGAGCCGCTCCCGGGGAAGGACGAGGCGAGGGTGTGCGTGCTGCCCGCGGGCGACGGTCGGTGGCGGGTCGAGCTGGCGTGCAGGGACCAGCGCGGGCTGCTGGCATCGCTCACCGCCGCCCTGGCCGGCGCCGGTCTCGACGTGCTCGAGGCGAGCCTGGCCGGCTGGCCCGACGGTGGGGTGGTCGACGCCTTCGAGGTGCGCTCGCCGGCGCCGCCCGACCCCGACGGCCTTGGTCGCCACCTCAGTGCCGCCCGCCGGCGCCCCCTGGCCGCACCCCCGGTGGCCGACGCGCGCGTGGTGTTCGACAACGAGGGTTCGCCGTGGCACACGTTGTGCCTGGTGGAGGCGGCCGATCGGCCCGGGCTGCTCCACACCCTGGCCGTCGCCTTCGTCGCGTCGGGTGCCGACGTCCACTCGGCGCGGGTCACGACGGAGTCCGGCGTGGCCCGGGACCACTTCCAGCTCACGGACGGGCGAGGCGAGAAGCTCACCGCCGACCGCGAGGAAGCCATACGGCGGGCCGTTCTGTCGGGAGTGACGCCTTCCCGGCGGGCGCGCACCAAGCTGGCACGCAATCGAAACAATGGAGTCACCAACGGGAAACAGCCCGCTTCTACGGTCGCCCTGGAGGATCTGGCCAACTCGTAGGAGGAACCTGTGCGACGAAGGTGCATGCGCTTCACAGCGGCGGCGATGGGGGTTGCCGCGCTGGTCGTGCTCAAGGGGGGTGGGCCCTGCGTGGGCCGATTCGACCGGGAGCAACATCCCCGGCCCCGATGAGCTCGACAAGGTCGGAGTCGGGCTCAACCTCCTGTGGGTGGTCGTCGGCGCCGTGCTGGTGATCTTCATGCAGGCCGGGTTCGCCCTCGTGGAGACGGGTTTCTGCCGGGCCAAGCACGCCGCCCACGTCGTGTCCACCAACTTCGCCATCTTCGGCCTCGGCTTCGTGGCCTTCTTCCTCGTGGGATGGGCGTTCATGTTCGGCGGCTTCAGCTATCCCGGCTACTTCGGGATGGACAAGCCCGTGGGCGAGGCGCTGATCGGCTCCGGCCACTGGGTGTTCCTGTGGAAGGGCGGCTTCGCCATGGGCGGCAAGGCGTACGACGTGTCCGTCCTCGCCTTCTTCCTCTACATGGCGGCGTTCATGGACACCACGGCCACCATCCCCACCGGCTCGATGGCCGAGCGCTGGCGGTGGAACAGCTTCGTCAAGTGGGGCCTGTTCTGCGGCGGCATCTTCTACCCGCTCTTCGGCGCCTGGACCTGGGGCGGCGGCTGGCTCAGCCAGCTCGGCAACAGCATGAAGCTGGGCTTCGGCTACGTGGACTTCGCCGGCTCCGGAGTGGTGCACGCCATGGGCGGCGTGGCTGCGCTCATGGGCGCCATCGTCCTCGGGCCACGCATCGGGAAGTACGGTCCGGACGGCAAGGCCCGGGTCCTGCCTGCCCACCACCTTCCGATGGCCATGCTGGGCACGTTCATCCTGCTGTTCGGATGGTTCGGCTTCAACGCCGCCTCGACGTTCGCGGCCACCGACCTCCGCTTCAGCGTCGTGGCCGCCAACACTGCGATCGCCGGCGCCTTCGGAGCCACGATCTCCATGTTCTGGGCCATGAAGCGGCTGGGCAAGCCGGATCCCGGCGTGATGGCGAACGGGATGCTGGCCGGCCTGGTGGCGATCACCGCGCCGTGCGCCTTCGTGCAGCCGTGGGCGGCCGCCGTGATCGGTTCGATCGCCGGTGTCCTGGTGATCGAGTCCATTCTGTTCTTCGAGAACAAGGCCAAGGTCGACGACCCGGTGGGCGCCATCTCGGTGCACGGCATCTGCGGAAGCTTCGGTGTGCTGTGCGTCGGCATCTTCGCCGACGGTGCCTACGGCGGTGGGTGGAACCTCACCGAGTCCGCGGTGACCGCCGACAAGGGAGTGACCGGCTTCCTCTACGACTTCGAGCTCGGCATCCGCCAGTTCGCCAGCCAGGCCATCGGCGTGGCAACGATCTGGATCGTGATGGGCGCCATCGTGTACCTGTTCTTCAAGATGCAGGGCAAGAGCATCCGGTCCAAGCGGGAGGACGAGCTCATGGGCCTCGACGAGCCCGAGATGGGCATGCTCGCCTACCCGGCGTTCGCCAGGGCCGACGTGGAGGAGCTCATCCCCTACACCGGCGACATGGAGCGCCCGAAGACCCCGAGGTCCAACGGGAAGACGC
>DATAIT010000010.1 GCA_036262515.1 Acidimicrobiales bacterium
GACGAGGCCGCCGGACCGCGCCGGCGACCTGCAGGGCGCTAGCCGGCAGCGGCCACCTGGGCGGGCAGGTGCCGGGCGGGCTGTTCGGGCGGCCCGTCTCGGCCGCCGCGCACCTGCCGGCACATCTCGATGTCGGCGGCGGCAGCCAGGGCGAAGACGGTGAGGAGGTTGCGGAAACCCCCGAGGGGGAGGAAGGCGCTGGCCACGCCCCAACCGACGAGCGCGGCGAGGACCCCTACCAGGCACACGGCCATCTGGCTGCGCCCGGGCGAGGGTTCGAGGCGGCGCACCACGACGAGTGCCCGCAGGGCGACGAACGCCGCCCCGCCGTAGAAGGCGAGCCACCCGAGCAGCCCCAGCACCCCGCCCTCCGACGCCAGCTCGAGGTAGGTGTTGTGCGGCGCGACCGGCTTGGCCGCCAGCCCCTCCCGTCGCCGGTACTCGGGCTGGAGCACCTCGAAGTTGCCTGCGCCCACGCCGGTCCCGGGATGGTCGAGGAACATGTCGAGGGCCGTTCGCTGGGATGCCACCCGCCCAGCCAGCGAGGGGTCGCCGCTCTGCCCGCCCGACGAGCCGAGGTCGCGGAGCGTGAGGAGCCGCGAGCTGATGCCCGGGACGGCCAGCAGGATCACCACGCCCGCGACCGGCACGGCGACGAGCAGCTTGCGGTAGCGGGCTCCGGCCAGGGCCAGCCAGGCCAGCGCCGCCGCTGCGCAGGCGATGAAGCCCCCACGGGACTGAGTGAGGTACACAGCGCCCACCATCGCCGCTGCCGCCAGGGCCCACATGCGCCGGCGCCGGGTGGAGTCGGCGGCGGCCAGCGACAGGGCGAGCGGAAGGAACAGCACGAGGCTGCGGCCCCAGAAGTTGGGGTCCTCCTCCGGGCCCGAGTGCCGCGACGTCGCTGCGCCCAACTCGTCGGTGAGCGGCACCCTGCTGAAGCCGGCGAGCTCGGTGGCGTTGTGGAGGACGAACTCGTTCACCAGGGTCACCGCTGCGAGCAGGGCGATGCACGCCACCACGAGCCGGGTCACACGGACCCCGCCGGAGGTTCCGGAGAGGAGCATCGTGACGACGACGAGGAAGACGGAGTCCTTCGCCGCCGACACCACGACAGGGAGCCCGGCACCGGGGTCGGATGCCCACAGGAGCGAGAGGGCGCGCGTGCCGACGAACAGGGCGGCGAGGAGGAACACAGGTGACCAGGCCGGCCGAAGCTCGCCACGGGCCACGCCGAGGACCAGGGACGCCAGCGCCAGGATGAGCGCCATCAGGTAGAGCCCGATCCCACCTCGCTCCCCTACGACGGTGCTGGTGTTGGTGACGGTCACCGCGACGAGCAGCAGCAGGGCGACCCTCGGTCGGAGCAGGGCGATCGGCCCGATGACGGCGGCTGCACCGAGGCCCACGCCGACGATGGGTCGGGTGAACAGGGCACCCACGAGGGCGAGCGCGATGCCCACGTAGATCGTGGCGAGGAGGAGGCGGCGGCCCGGGCCGGTGGCGGCCTCGGAGCCGGCGGAGCCGGGGGGGCCGGCGGAATCCCCGCTCGATGGCGGCATCACACCGAGGAGGGTGATCGGTTCCGCCATGGCATCATTTCACCATGCCGGGGCGCATTGGCGGCGCGCCGCGGCGGCAGGCGACGGTCTCGGGGGTGGCGACGTGAGGGTCCTGGCCGTCGTCGACTCGATCACGCTAGGAGGCGCGGAGGCCCTTCTCGCCACGTTGGCCGGGGCCGCGCCGCAGGCCGGTCTGGAGCTGGACGTGGTGAGCGTCGGTCCTCCGCACCCCGACCGCAGCCAGCTCGCGCCCGTGCTGCGCGCCGCCGGCATCGAGCCGCGGTATCTGTCCATCCCTCGTCTCGCCCACCCGAACGCCATTCCCGCCCTCGCACGCGCCATCCGGGCGTCGCGCTGCGATGTGGTGCATGCCCACCTCGAATACGCGGCGACGCTGGTCCCACCGGCGGCGCGGATCGTTGCCCGGCCGGCCGTGTGCACGTTCCACCACATCGCCGCGCCGCTGGCCCGGCGGGATGCGGTGAAGGAGCGGCTGGCCGTGGAGGTGGCCAGCCGGAGCCGGGGCGTCATCTTCGTCTCGGAGGCCTCACGGCGCTCGTTCGCCGAACGCTACGGCGACCGGTCCCGCTGGATGGTCGTGCACAACGGCGTGGACCTGGCCCGGTTCCGCCCCGAGGCGGCGTCGATGCCGACCGATCTCGGGGTGCCTGACGGCGCCCCCGTGGCGACCATGGTCGCCGCCCTGCGGCCCGGGAAGGGGCACGTAGCTGCCATAGAGGCGTGGTCGTCTGTCACGGCATCGTGCCCTTCGGCCCGGCTGCTCCTCGTCGGGTCCGGTCCGCTCGAGCCGGCGTTACGGGCGAGGGCTTCCGCCCTGGGCGTGGCGGATTCGATCGTCTTCGCCGGCCTGCGCTCGGACGTCGATCTGATCCTGCGGGCCTCGTCGGTCGTGGTGCTCCCCTCCGAGAGCGAGGCGCTCCCGACCAGTCTGATGGAAGCGGCCGCATGTGGCCGTCCGGTGGTGGCCACACCCGTCGGCGGTGTCGGCGAGGTGGTCAGCGACGGCTCCACCGGCCTGCTCGTGCCCGTCGGGGATCGGCGCGCCCTCGCGGAGGCTCTCGGTGGTCTCCTCGTCCGCGACGCCCGATGGCACGGGATGGGGGCAGCCGCCCGGCGCATCGCCGAGGAGCGCTTCGACCGCGTGGCGTGGGCCCGGCGTCTCGCCGTCGTCTACGCCGAGGCGGTGGCCGGGACCAGCCGGCCGGGCGGGCCCATCTCGGCGGATCCACCTCAAGGGCGTCCCTGAACAGACCGAGACAACGAGGGCGGGAGAGTCCCGCCGTCTGGTGTCGGGGAGCTGTTCCGTGTCGAAGGTCCGCGCCGTGTTCCTCGCGGCCATGGTGGTGGCTGCGCTCGTCGTGGCCGTGGCGCCCGGCGCAGGGGCCGACACCCGCTTCGTCGGCATGTCCGCCTCGCCCCAGGGCGACGGCTACTGGATGGTGCGGGCCGACGGAGACGTGGTCGCCAATGGGGCGGCGCCCTTTCTCGGCTCACTGGCGGGCCGCCGTCTGAACAAGCCGGTTGTAGGGATGGAGTCCACGCCGTCCGGGCGGGGCTACTGGCTGGTCGCCTCCGACGGGGGGCTGTTCGCCTTCGGTGACGCTCGGTTCTTCGGGTCCACCGGTGCCATCCGACTGAACCGGCCCATCGTGGGGATGGCCGTGACCCCGACCGGTCTCGGGTACTGGCTGGTCGCCTCCGACGGTGGGATCTTCGCCTTCGGCGACGCACGGTTCTACGGGTCGACCGGGGCCATCGCGCTCAATCGTCCCGTCGTCGGCATGGCCGCCACGCCGGCAGGAGACGGGTACTGGCTGGTCGCCTCGGACGGAGGCATCTTCGCCTTCGGCGCCGCGTCGTTCCACGGCTCGCTCGGTGCCATCCGACTGAACCAACCGGTCGTCGCCATCGACCGTACGCCCACCGGCCACGGGTACTGGATGACGGCCTCGGACGGCGGCCTGTTCGCCTTCGGGGATGCGACGGCGAAGGGATCCGCGGCCGGCTTCGGCCTCGTTGCGCCGATCGTCGGCCTCCAGGCCACCCCGGACGGCCTCGGCTACTGGCTCGCAGCGGCCGACGGCGGGGTGTTCAGCTTCGGCCGGGCCAGCTTCCTCGGAGCACCGACGCAGGACACACCGGCAGCGGCCCCGGCCCCCGGTCCGGCGCCTGCTCCGTCGGGCCCGACCGCCCCGTCGGGTTCAGTGCTGGACCGGCCCTTTGCCCCCACGGCCGCCTGGAACGCCGTGATCGCCGACGCCCCTGTCCTCGATCCGAACAGCGCGGCGATCGGCGGGTACTTCGGGGCCAACCGGGCCTTCGCCGACCTGTACGAGTTCGGGGTTCCCATCTTCGACGCCGACTCGTCGACACCCCGGTTCGACGTCCAGTGCACCAAGCCGTGGGGGACGTGCCAGCTCAGCCGGCAGTCCGTCCCCATTCCGTCGAACGCCGTGCCCAGCCCCGGTTCGGACGGCGCCATGGTGGTGGTCGACTGGCAGGCTCGTACCGCCTACGAGTTCTGGCAGGCGGTGAGGCTTCCGGCAGGTGGCTGGACCACTTCGTGGGGCGGTGTGGTGTCCGTCGACGGCTCCGGCACGCCCGGCTCGGCCGTCGGGGCTGGGGTGTCGCGCCTGGCCGGCGTGGTCCGCACGGCCGAGATCGCGCAGGGCCGCATCGACCACGCGCTGGTCTTCTCCACGAACAACGCCTGTCGCACGACGTTCCGCTTCCCCGCCTCCAAGACCGATGCGTCGTCCACACGGGCGGATTGCATCCCGGAGGGTGCGAGGATCCAGCTCGACCCGTCGATCGACGTGGCCACGCTCCCGGGCATCACGGCGGGCGAGCGAGCGGTGGCCAGGGCGCTCCAGGTCTACGGCGCCTACGCCATCGACGTGGGCGGTGCCGCCATGGCGTTCATCTTCGAGAATCCGGCGGGCGAGCCGGACCCCTACGGCGCCGCCGGCCTCGCCCGCGACTACTTCGACATGGCGCACGTTCCCTGGGGCCGGCTCAGGGTCCTGCGTCAGTGGGACGGGCATTGAGCGCTGGTCGCTTCAATCGGAGCGCGGCGTCGCGCCCCGCCTTGAGGATCGGGCGCAGGCGCCGGCGGTAGACGACGACCGACTTCCACGGGCCGCGGTACGCAGCCAGCGTCACCCGTTTGCGGGTGCCCCCGCCCCAGCGGACCTTGTAGGAATCGGGGCCGCCGAGGAAGTCGAAGAAGCGCGACCCCTCCTCGATGGACGCCCGCAGCACGTCGCCGCGGAGGACCAGCCCCGGCGACAGCTGCCCCATGGCCTCGTCGAAGCCGGTCTTCAAGAGGAAGGTCCCGCCGGCGAAGCGGCAGTCGAAGTCGGCGGCGATGGCCGTCCCGTCCAACTCCAGGAGGTACAGCCGCAGCCACCCGGCCGCCGCCGCGCCTCGGGCGAACTCCCGGTACAGGCGCGCCGTTCGCCCGTCGCTCACGATGGCCGTCCCCGACCTCGCCTTCCAGCCCGATCCCTCCAGCCGCAGGAACGCGTCGAGGTCCTCGTCGAGCCGCGGACCTCCTGGGGTCGTTCGCAGGGTCAGCTCGCCTCGTTGCTCGAGGCCGCGCCGGCGCCGGCCCAGCTGCGACCGGAGATTTCGGCTGACCGACGCCGCCAGCTGGTCCCACGAGTCCGGGAGATCGAGGCAGGGCCCGGGGGTGGCGTCGATCTCCGCCACCTCGTAGCCGTCGCGCTCCAGGACCCGCCGAGCGCGCCCGGCGCACGACGGAGTGTCCCGGAGTCCCTTGAGGCGCAGGTAGCCGGCACCGAGGCCGGCCAGCTCGGCCCACATGGCCTCACCGGCTTCACTGTCGGCGGCCACGACGTCCCACTCGCTGCTGTGGACGTCAGCGGCCGCGTGGATGCGCCCACCGGGCAGACGGCGGTAGCAGGCGCCGGCCCGCAGCCGGCCGTGGTCATCGCGCAGCAGCAGGCAGGACGTCCCTGGGCCGAAGGCGCGCCACCACGCGGTCAACCACTCGGCGGTGACGAACGGGCTGCCGGACGACACCGCCAGCGGGTTCCACTCGTCGGCGAAGGCCTCGAGCTCCTCGGCAGATCCGAGACTCTCCGTCGCCCCGGCGCCCCCGCCCCGCCGCCTCACACGCCCAGCCGCCGGACCAACCGGCGGAGCGCCCACTTGGCGCGCTTTCGGGCCGGCGCACGGTAGTGACAGGCGTCCGGGGGAAGACCGAGCGCCCGCAGCGCCTTACGGCAGGCCTCGATGTCGTACCGGATCGAGTGGAACTCCACACGACCCGAACCGGCGTCGATGACGGCGAAGCGGGCGTCGGGACTTGTGTCACGGGACTGGCCCACGCTGCCGGGATTGACGAGGTACCGCTCCCCCGCCTCGAGGGCGATGGTGCCGGGCGCCTGGCGGAGAAGCGTGCCCGAGTCGGTGTTGTACGCCCACGGCCGGTGCGTGTGACCGAGCACCAGTATCCGTGCCTCGGGGTCGTCCCTCGCCAGTCGGGCGAGTTGCGCATCGGCCTGGCCGGGCTGGGTTACGTACTCCGACGGATCGTCGAGCGAGCCGTGGGACAGCACCACCCCGTCGATCGCGGCGCGCTCGGGCAGTGTTGCCAGGTAGTCCCGCGTGGCGTCCGTGAGCACCGTGCGCGTCCAAGCGAGGCTGCGGCGCGCCGAGGGGGTGCAGCGATCGTCGGTGAGCCGGCCGAGGGCGATCAGGTCGTGGTTCCCGGCGATGCCGACGCCCGGCAGGGACGCCATCACCTCGACGCACTGGTTGGGGAACGGCCCGTAGCCGACCAGGTCGCCGGCACATAGGTAGCGGTCGATGCGCTGGCCGGCCAGCGCTGCGAGCGTGGCCTCGAGCGCCGGCAGGTTGCCGTGGACGTCGGACAGCACGGCGTAGCGCGTGTCCGTCGTCATGACCGCCGGCCCGCACTGGCGCCCGGCGTCGCCTGCCGTCGGGAAAGGCGTCGCCGGACCTTCGGAGCGACGATCCCCCGGACGAAGGGCATCGGATCGTCGATCGACGCTCCCGAGCGGGTCTCACACCTCGCCGCCCAGCGGACCCAGGCGGCGGCCGAGATCCCCACCTCGGCGGCCGCCCACCGATCGTCCCATGGGTGGCACCAGCGCACGCCTTCGCGGAACGGCGGCGCCGGCGGGCGGGGCCGCCCGGTGAGATCTGCGTACACGAGGCCGGGGAGGTTGACACCGGCCCGCGCCCCCGCATGGTGCCAGAGGTTGAATCGCGGGTTGACCTCCAGGAGGGTGAGGGCGCCCGTGTCATCGCGCTTGTAGTCGATCTTCACCACGCCCCGCAGGCCGAGCACCTCCACCAGCTGCCGTCCCTGGCTCGACACCTCGGGGGAACGGGTGATCTGGAGGGCGGTCGTGTGGCCGAACCGCCGGGGGTAGGTGCGGATCTTGACGCCGGTGAACTCGCCGGCCACGTGCCCGCCTTCGTCGATGTAGGCGTGGTAGCTCACGATCCCTGTCTCCGGCCCGGGAACCAGCTCCTGGGCGATGACGTCGACCCCCGCCGCGTTTATCCGGCGCCACAGCATCTGCAGCTCCGCGGGGGACGCCACCCCGATGGCCTTGGCATGTGGTTCGATCGCCGACAGGCCCTGGCGGCTGAGCGGCTTGACGACGAGCGGAAAGGTGAGGTCGAGGGCGGGCTCGTGGCTCCCCGAAGCGCGGAGCAGCCGGCCGGGCGGCACCGGGAGACCGAGCCGTTCGGCCAGCTCCTGGAAGCGGCCCTTGTCGGCCAGGTCCTCGACGAGGGCGGCGTCCGGCAGCACGAACCGGAAGGCCTCCGACAGGCGGTCACGATGTCGCGACACCAGCAGCAGGTCGCCGTCGGTCTGGTAGAAGAGCACGGGCGCCGCCGGCTGGGCCCTCGCCCATTCGACGAGCCGGTCCACGAACGCCTCCTGGTCCGACCAGTGGTCGAGACGGTCGATGGCCGTCTCCGTGAACCTGGAGAACCGCACCGGGTCGCCGGGTCCGCACACCGCCGCGCAGGGTGCGCCGGCGAGACCGAGCGGACGGACGAGGTCGACGTCGCCGAGCACGCACGCGACATGCGCACCGACGGAATGCCTTCGAATGACGGACCGCGTGAGGGTCATCCGGTCCGGCCGAGTCGGACGAGCTCTCGCACCTCGCCGAAGGTCGACGGCGCGCCGAGGGCCAACCCGGCGATCGCCCCCAGCGTTCCCGTCATACAGATCAGCGCCAGCGACGAGGCGCCTGTGTCGGTGAGCAGGCGCACCGGGAGTGCACACGCGACGATGCCGGCGGCAGCAGACAGTCCCGGGCGCATGGCGCGGAGGTCGTCACGGAACGTGGCGTCGACGATGTGGTTGGCGACCGCCAGCCGGAGGATCGGGTACACGGCGCTGAACGCGAGGTGGACGGCGGCGACGGCGACGATGCCGTGCTGTGCGGCCACGACGAACCCGGCGACCCGGGCGATGGCCAGCGGGCCGTTGAGCTTCAACAAGAGGCCCGGCCTGCCGGCGGCGGAGAAGATGTCGCCCGACGCGTAGCCCACCGAAGCCAGACCGACGGCGAGGGAGATCAGCACCATGGGCGACACCGCCGCCGTCCACCGGTCCGAGAAGAGCACCGGGATGGCGTCCCTGGCCACCAGCGCCAGCCCCGTCCCGACGGTGAAGCCGAACAGCGTGGTGAAGCGCAGGGCCCGGAGCATGGCCGTCCTGAACATGTCGGAGCCCTCGGCCCGGGCGTTGGAGTAGGCGGCGAAGGCCACGTGGGAGAAGATCCAGAAGAAGCTCGACACGAGCAGCTCGGGAAGCCGGTAGGCCATCGTGTAGAGGCCGAGCTGGGTGGGGCCGAGCTGATGCCCCACCACGACGTAGTCGAAGTCCTCACCGACCGTCGACAGGACCTTGAGAGCGGTGACGGTCAGCCCGAAGCGGAGGAGCGTCGTGCTCGCCGCCCGGTCGAGGCGGAACTGGGGACGGAAGCGGACCTGGGCCCACTTGATGGCGGTGCTGGTCAGCGCGCCGGCCAGCAGGCCCCAGACGATCGACCATGCCCCGTAGCCCGCCAGCGCCAGGACGATCGAGATGGCCATTCTGATCGCGGCGCTGACCACGTCGGCGATCGCCCGCTTCTTGAACTCCAGATCACGCTTCAGCACCGCGTCCTGCACCTGTCCCGCGCCTCGGAACAGGAAGTACAAGAAGATGGTGCGGAGCAGCGTCACCTCGCCGCCGACGTCGAAGAAGCGGCTCACCGCAGGCGCAGCGAGGAAACCGACGACGGTGAGGAACCCGGCGACCAGGAGGTTGAGGGTGAACGCCGTCTGCACACGCGGTGTGACGCCGCGCTCCTGTTCGTACACGATCGAGGAGCCGACGCCGAGGTCGAGCGCCATCTCGAGGTACGTCGTCAGCGTGATTCCCACGGCGACGACCCCGAACTCCCGGGGCGCGAGGAGCCGGGCCAGCACCACCGTCGAGACGAACACCATCAGCCGGCTGCCACCCAGCGACGCCGCAGACCACGCAAAGCTCTTGACGACCCGCGCCTGGAGACGCGGCGGGGTCGGCGGGGGCACGTCGCCGGCAAGATCGGCCGGCGGGGCCGATTCGAAGGTCATCCGCCCATGGCCTGGGCCACCGTCGCCCGGCCGGACGGGGCGGGGCGCGCCCACGCCCGGCGGCGAAAGAGATGGATCAGCACACCGGCCGACAGGCCGCTCACGCCGGCCAGGCCCATGGTGCGCCTGACGTCACTTGTCTTCTCCCGTCGCGCATGGCTTCCCGCCGGCCGCGGGAGGGCCTGCAGGCGATAGATGGTCCCCAGCGACGCTATGTAGCTGCTGGCCCGCCGCAGGGTTGCGTCGGCCATCCGCTCGGACACGACCCGGCTGGTGCTGCGGACCGAGACCGAGACCAACGCCGACCCCGCCGCCGGCTCGACACCGATGTCGAGGTCGTCCCGCCACTCCTCGGGAAGACCGATCAGCTGCGCCGCCTCGTCACGGAAACGGTGGTCGGCGACGATGGCGGCGAAGGTCGGCAGGATCTGCTCCCGTGTGAGCGTGTCGTACTCGTAGGCGTTGGCCCCCGACAGCGCGTCGTTCGCGGGCGCCACGACGGCGCTGACCGTCGCCTTCCATTCGTCAGGCGAGTCGGCCTGGAGAACGTTGGCCAGGGTGAGCTCCAGGGCGAAGGCGACGACGCCGACCACCCAGGGAAGGAGCCGCTCGAGCCGACGCCGTGCTGCGATCGCGCCAGTCACTGCTCGGAGGACGGTGCGGCCGAGCTCCCGACGGGGGCGATCTCGACCGGGCCCTCGACCTGCTCGTCGTCCGCCGGTTCGATCCTCGCGGCACCGACCTCGGCGTGAGCAGCATCCGGCGGTGGCTCAGGCACGACTTCGATGTCGTCTTCCAGAATCGTCGCAGGCGATCCCTCCGGTGCCACGTCGAGCATCACGGCGGTGTCGGCGACCGCTGCGGGCACGTCCGGCGGTCGATCTGGGTCGACGAGGTCCTCAACGTCGGCCTCTCCGGCTTGAGCAACGGCGTCGAGGCCTTCGGGAAGACCCTCGTCGACATGCGGAGGAGCATCCTCGCTCTGCAGTCCGGCCGAGACTCCGCCGTCCACCGGGTCGGGACCGCCGGCGGGCTCGACAGCCGGCGCAGCTCCGCCCGCTGACGCATCAGGTTGGGGCGAGTCGTCCTGGTCTTCGACGTTCGCGGCGCGAACCTCGGTCGGATCAGGATCCTCTCCCCGCGCATCAGGCTCGGCGCGACCGTCGTCGCTCCGAGGTTCGAGCCCCGGCACCGCCGCTCCGGCCTCGGCGTCGTCGTCCAGATCCGCCGCGATATGGCTCGCGACAGCTTCGGCGACGACCTCGGCGGTCTCGGCCGGCTCCGAAGTCGCTACGTCATCCTCGGGTCCTGGACGCGGCTGCGCGAGAACCTGGTCCCGGAGCCGGTCAAAGACGGCGGCGACCGCATCGAAGGATGGACTGGGTTCTCCGTTGCCCTCGTCGGCTGGGAGGTCGACCGCGGCGGAAGCATCGCCAGCAGGAGCCTCGCCGGCCGGAGCATCGTCGACCGCTCGTGCGCCATCGTCGATGCGCCGATCCGGTTCGGCGGACATCTCGCCAGGACGGTCGACTGTCGCGACGGGCTCATCCGGTCCTGGATCGGAGTCGGCGGGGAGGTGATCGCGAGGATCCTCGGCGGCAGGCGGCGTAGCAGCCTCGTCGACATTCTCGGCGGCTTCCACTGCCGCGGTCGGAGACTCGTATCGTCGACCTCGCGCGACGAGAACCTCATCGACTGCCGGATCGACGTCGTCCGCAGCGTCGCCGAAGAGTCCGTCTGGCTCGGCGCCAAAGACCTCGACAGAGTGGTCCGCGATCGGGCCGTCATCCGGGTCGGGCCGATCGTCCACGCCTTCGGCCTCCACGTCGGGCCGGTCGTCCGCTGCTTGGACATCCGGACCGGTCGGATCGTCCGCTCCTTGGACCTCCGCGTCAGGCGGGTCGTCCGCTGCTTGGACATCCGGGTCGGGCCGATCTGCGCCTTCGGCCTCCGCGTCGGGCCGGTCGTCCGCTCCTTGGACATCCGCAGGACCGGTCCCAGCCGGCGCAGCGCCCTCGAACTCTGGATCCGGCTCGGGGGACAGCACAGCGTCATGCCCCTCCGCGACCAGAGGGCGGGCCTCTGGCCCGGAATCAGCGTTGAGGTCGTCGTCAGGTGGTTCGACAGCGGCGGGCGCAGCCTCGGGCAACTCGTCGGGTCGTTGGTCCGCGGCGACCTCGTCGTCACGCCGTTCGGCACCGAGCTCGTCGTCAGGCCGGTCGGCGCCGACCTCGTCGTCAGGCCGTTCGGTGGCTGCTGCCACCGCCGGCCGTTCGGCGGCCGTGTGGACCGTAGTCGGTACAGCAGCGTCGTCCACCGGTGGATCAGGTTCGACAGCCGTAGGTTCCTCGACGTCGACGCTCTCCGACCCGTCCGCAGGTCGGTCCCACGTCGGACGATCTGCTTCTACCGGGAGATCCTCGCGTTCCCGATCGGCGGCACCCTCATGGACGATGCGATCATCGGGGCGAGCGTCGTCCTCGGGTCCGAGAACAGATGCGACACGCGGCTCGGGCCGCGCTGCGACGGGTACCTCGAAGTCACGCCAATCGACGGGCGGAGGTCCATCCTCGAGGTGCGCCGGCTCGGCCATCGGTGCGGCGGCTGTCCCGCCGAGCCACCAGGGCGAGTCCGGAACGCTGGCCAGAGGCTCCCGCGTCACCGCCGGGGACGGCGGATTGGACGGGGAGGTGACCATGGGATGCACCGTCCCGTCGCCGTTCTCGGCCGGCCGAGCGGCAGGATGTGGCGGCCCGAGCCGGCGGTCCGGGAGGCCGGCGTCGTCCGGGGACAGGCGCATCGCCGGCCGCTGCCGTCGACCAGCCGTGGTGACGAGGACCGACAGCTGGTAGACGGCCTGCTGCACGAGCACGGCGACGACCACGGAGACGACTGCGAGCGCGGCGAGGACGGAGGAGGTCGATGGTCCGGTGCGCTCGGGTCGCGCCGCCCGGCTGACGATCGCCACCGAGTACGGAGACGACACCTCGTGGAAGTAGGCGGTGGCCTCCGCGAGGACGGCATCCGCAAGATCCGTCACGACCCGGGACCTGCGGGCCGTTGCCGTGACCTTGATGATCGTGGTCTCCGGAACCACGACGACGTCGACGTGGATCGGGCGGTCACCGTCCGAGACGCCGACCCGATCCGCGGCGGCCGTCGTGAAGCGAGGGAAACGGAGGATTTCCGCAAAGGTCGACACGATCTGTCCGCGGCTGAGGCTCTCGTAGTAGCCGGCGGCGGTATCGGGTTCGAGCTGCCGGTCGGGCAGCACGACGGCCGAGGCCGAGGCCGACCAGTCGTGCGGGCGGCCGAGAAGGAGGACCTGGCCTGCGACGACCACGAGGATCAACGCCGCCAGGCCCGCCAAGACGCTCCGCCGCGTGGCCCGGCCCACCTGCCCATGGTACGGGCAAATCGGGACGCAAAACACCACATACGCTCGGATGCATGTACCCGGGTGAACCGGTCGATCAGGACGCACGAGCGATTCGACCGCTGCGGGTGTGCCTGGTCGAGTTCAGCCCCTCGGGAGGCCTGTTCCAGTTCGCTTTCCAGCTTGGTGCGGGTCTGGCGGAGTTCGGGCATCAGGTGGAGCTGGTCACCGGCCCCCACCCCGAGTTGCGGTCGACGAACGACGGCTTCGTCGTTCGCTCCCTGCTGCCGACATGGTCACCGGGCGACCACCTCGACTCACGCCTCCTGCAGAAGGCGAGGCGGGTGGGACGCGGCGTTCGGTATGTCGACTCGTGGCGGCGGGTGCTGGGACACATCCGGCGCCAGCAGCCCCACGTCGTGCAATTCGCGGAGTGGCGTTTCGTGGTCGACGGGTGGATGTGCGCCTGGCTCGCCCGACGGTCCTGGGCTCCGGTGCTGGTGGATCTGGCCCACTCACCACAGCCCCTCCACGAGCAGCGCCACGACGCCCCCCTGTACAAGAGCGGGCCGTTGCTGCACAGAGCGCTGGCCGCCGGCTACCGGTCCCTGGACGCCGTCCTCGTGCTCGGCGCCCAGTCCCGCGATCAATTGACCCGGACGTGGCCGGGCCTTCGACGAGTGGAGGTGATCCCGCACGGCGACGAGCACATCTTCACGCCCGACGAGCCGGTGACGCCCGCCGAGGGAACCGAGCGCCGGCTCCTCTTCTTCGGCGTCTGGACGCGCTACAAGGGCCTTGACCACCTTCTCGACGCCTTTCGCGTGGTGCGCCGACGCCTCCCCGACGCCCAGTTGGTGGTGGCCGGCGCGGTGGGTGCAGACGTCGACTTCCCTGCCCTGGTACGGCAGGCGGACGACGTGGGTGGCGTGGAGCTCCGGCCCGGCTACGTCCCGGTCGAGGAGGTGGCGGGACTGGTCGGGGGATGCCGCGCCGTCGTCGCGCCGTACCGGGCGGCCAACCAGTCGGGCGTCGTGCAGCTGGCTCACACCCTGAGCCGGCCGGTCATCGTCACCGACGTCGGCGACCTGGCGTCGACGGTCGAGGACGGCGAGACCGGCCTCGTCGTACCGGCCGGCGAGGTCGAGGCGTTGGCGAACGCCCTCGAGCGGCTGCTCCTGCACCCGGACGAAGCCGGAAGGATGGGCCGCAAGGGCCGGCAGAGGAGCGAGGCGCAGGCGTCCTGGGCCGACGTGGCGCAGCAGGTGTCGACGATCTACGAGGAGCTGCTTCGGCGCCGCAGGAACGACTCGGGCCGCCTCAGCTCCACTCGCGCCGGTCGACCTTCTGCCATGCCACCGGTTGGCGGCCGGTGGCGTAGCGAAAAGCGCCGCGCACGGTCGCCACGTTGGTCATGGCGAATTGGAACGGGGCGGAGAAGTGGTTCGCGTCGGTCGCTGCCCCGTATGCGGCAGCTCCGTATGCCGCCGCCTGGCTGACGACCATGAAGCGGGCGAAGCGGCTCCGCCGTGCGCCGGTGACCGCCGCCACCGCCATGAGGGGAAGCAGGAAGGGGACGACCAGGCTCCGGAGCACGCGATGCGAGAGGAATGCCACCGAGACCCACCTGCGCCGCGGATCGGAGAGAGCCAGATGGGCGATCGTCGTCTGCCACGTGCCGGCCGCGATTCGGGTGCGCCGTTCGAGCTCCTCGGCCGGCGTCATGGACACCCGCTCGGACGTGTGGGCTGTCGGCGCATAGCGAACTGCGAAACCGCGCACCATGGCGTCGCAGGAGAGGTGGTAGTCGTCGTTGATGACGCCCGGCGGTATAGGTCGCGTGACGTTCCGTCGCAGGCCGCACAGCTCGCCGACGGCCCCCATCGTGCAGCCCATCACCGACTCGCTGCGCTTGAGGTGCGACTCGATCTTCCAGTAGAGGCTCTCCCCTCCGCCCAGGGCCCCCGTGCCCCAGACCGTCTTCGCCCCGCTCACGACGGCCGTGCGCCCGTCGAGGAACTCCCGGCCCAGAGCGAGGAGGGCGCCCGGCTCCAGCGCGCAGTTGGCGTCGCTCAGGCAGACGATGTCGCCGGACGCCACTTCCAGTCCACGGTTGACGGCGGCCGCCTTGCCGTGACGCGCCGGCTCGAACAGCACGCGCACGCCGAGGTCGCGAGCGATGGCAGCAGTTGCGTCGGTGGACCCGTCGGCGATGACGACGACGTCGAGTTCGTGGGGGTATTCCTGGGCGAGGACGTCGTTCACCTTGGCGCCGATGATCGCTTCCTCGTCCAAGGCCGGGATCAGCACCGTCATCGTCGGGAGCAACTCCGGCTGGCCGCCCGGGTCAGCAGGGACGGACGGCCGGTGCAGACGGGCCACCAGGCCGATCAGCAGCGGATAACCCACATACGTGTAGGCGGTGGTGGCGGCGGCAGCAGTGAGCACGGATCGGGCCCGGAAGCACCCACCTTCGCGTCGACGCATCCGCCCGTCCCTCGCCCGTCGTGCCGGTAGACTCTCCGGGTCGCCATCCAGACTAAGTGACTGGGACGGCACGCCTCTCCGATGCGCCAAGGTCTGCGGGTCTGTCACGTCATTCCGACGCTGCAGCACGGCGGAGCCGAGGACCTCCTCGTCGAGCTGGCCCAGGTTGCCGGATCGGCGGGCGTCGACATGAGCGTCGTGAGTCTCCGGCGGACGGAGGTCACGTCGGTCCTGGGCCGCCTGCGCGCGCTCGACGTACCGGTCCGGACGCTTGAGGTCGGCCGGTTCTGGGACCCCCGCAGCCTCTGGCGGGGCGTCGGCGCTATTCGGGGTCTGCGCCCGGACCTCGTCCATACGCACATGAAGCACGCCGACGTCGTCGGTGCCGCCGCGCACCGACGGATCGGCATCCCGATGGTGTCGACGCTGCACGTGATCGAGGACGGAGTCGGACCGGTCGGCGCCACCAAGCGATGGATGGCGTCGCGCGCCCGGGTCTGGAGTGCCAGCCGCACCATCGCCGTCTCCGAGGCGCAGCGACGGTGGTACCTCCGCGCCGTACCGAGCGACCCGGCGAGGGTGGTCACCGTCCGAAACGGCGTACGGCGTCGGACACTC
>DATAIT010000011.1 GCA_036262515.1 Acidimicrobiales bacterium
GCTCCCGGCCCAGGTGGACCCGGCGGGAGGCCACGCTCTTGGGCACGCTGCAGCGCACCGCCATCCACGCCGGTGCCGAGCGGGCTCCGCTCTCGCCCCACTGGCCGCCGGCGTCGAAGGCGGCGGTGGCCACCGTGGTGGGCGCCTCCAGCCGGGCCAGGCAGCGGTGCAGCTCGATGATGCCGTCGGCGTCGCCCAGGGTGGCGGCGCCGGCTCACACGCCGTCCAGCGCCTCCTTCAGGGCCTCCTTCAGGGCCTCCAGCACCCCTTTATCGTACACCTGTTCGAACGACGAATCAAGCGAAAACCCTTGTGGCGCAAGGGTTTTTTAGTTCAACCACGCTGGTGCCCTGCCTCGAAGGAGCCCGTCGGGTGTCAGTCGAGCGGGATTCCCGGGCCGATCCACACCCCGGCGGCACCCAGCGAGTACAGGCGCTCCACGAAGACCGGCACCGTCGAACGGACGACGACCGGCAGCTCCGGGCGCTTCACGTGGTCGTTGAGGAAGAGCACGGCCCGGCGGCCCGGCCGCACCTCGGTGCCCTGGAGGCCTTCCACGTCCAGGTCGGTGCCCCCGTCCAAGCCGGTGACCGAGATGCGGGCGGCCGCCGAACCCGTGTTCGCGACCACGATCCACTCGCCCGCGCCGTCGCTCGGCCCGGCGGCGGCGAACAGCCAGCGCCGGGCCGGCCGCCGCAGGCCGATGGTGTCAGCCCGGCCGCGCTGGGGAGCGGGCTCGGCGAAGTGGAGGGCACGGGAGACCACGACCGGCACGCCGTCGAGCGACCGCACGGTGAGCGAGTGGTTCACGCCGCGCGGCACGCCCACTTCCTCGTTGAGCACCACGTCGAGACGCCCCCCGGCCGGCACCGACCGTTCGAAGTCCTCGGCCACCCCTTCGTCGAGGATCACGTCGAAGAGCACGGTGGCTTCGCTGCTCCCCGGGTTCGAGACCGCGTAGTGCTCGTCCACGCCGTCGGTCAGGACCCCGACCGGGAACTCCCACAAGGCGCCGAGCGACGGCGCGCCGAGCGACACCGACAGCCCCGCCTTTCCGGGCGCCGAGCGGGTCTGCGTCTGGACGGCTACCACCCGGCCCGTGCGCACCGCCACGTCCGTCGCGATGGCCTCCCGGCGGCGCACGTGATCGCCGATCTCGCGGACGACGAGCGCGTGGGCGGGGACCACGATCGGCCGGAAGGCCGCCGGTGCGGCACGACCCTGGTCCGTGCTGAAGGACAGGTCGACGATGGCGTCCTCGGGGAACGGGTTGAACAGCGAGAGAGCAAGACTGGCGTCCTTGGCGGTGGCCCCGTCGGCGAAGTGCCAGTGGTCGGATGCCCGGGACGAGCAGGGCGTGGCGTCGGACTCCGTCGAACCGTGCACGACCAGCTCGGCGGCGACCTGACCGCTGTCGACGTCGACGACGGCGGCGGCCCACGGTGCCTGCACGAGGTCACGAAGCGTCACCGACGTCTTCGCCATGGCCGCGACCCGCAGCGGCCTCGTCACCGCCTCGCCGGCGACCGGCACGACGGTCACTGTGCCGGCCGCCGGGCGGGTCGTGGGGTTGGCCACCTCGACGACGCCGTCGGCCCCGCTGCCCGACGCCGCCGTGGCACCCACGCAGAACCAGCTCGACGACAGCGCGCCGGCGGGGGCAGCCGTGGGCATGAGGGCCCGGGCGGCGTTGCCCGCAACCACCCTGTCGCGCGGCCGAGCCGAGCGGTCGGCCACGCCGCCCGCGGCCAGCAGGACCGCCACGACCAGCAGGACGGGCGTGCGGCGGGCCGTCATGAGGCGGGCGCCGGCCGGCGCCGGCGGCCGGCGATCAGGGTGCGGATGACGAGGGCCCATACGGCCAGCTCGACGACGATGGCGCCGTAGCGGACAAGGGGCGTCCGGTAGCGGAGCGTGGCGCCGCCGGATGCCGGCGCGGTGAACCCGTTCGCCCAGCCGAACGCCTTCGTCCTCGGTGCCGATCTCCCGGCGACCCGCAGGCTCCAATGCGACGAGGCACCCTCGGACAGCAGGACGGTGTCGCCCGCTGCCAGCGGGCCGCTGAACCGGGTGGGAGTCCGAACCGACGGCAGGACGGGCGGCGAACCTGCGAGCTGCACGTCGCGAAGGGCGGCCAGTCCGCCGGCCCCGGCGGCCAGCGTCTCAGCTGCGACCTTGGACCGGCCCGGGGCCCACGCCGCGTTCTCGTAGACGAGCAGGGCGGCGTCGCCCTGGAGCTTCTTCAGGTCGATCTGGGCGTCGAGCGCAGCGGGCAGGTCCGGAGGCGGAGGTCGGAAGGCGGATGGCAGGTTGCCAGTGAGACGGGCGGGGGCCGTTCGCAGGGGCACGACGACGTAGCGGATGGCGGCCGGCGCCAGCAGGTGGCCGAGGCTGGTGGTGCCGTCGGCTCGGGCCGCCTGGACGGCGTCGGCCACCCGCTGGGTGGCGTGGGGCGCGGCTCCCGACCACAGGTCCCGAACGTCGGGCGCCCCGTCGCGGGAGGTGGCGTAGGCGAGCCCGTCGCTGAGTCGCCAGCCGGTGAGCGGGAGGGCCTGCGGATCGCCGAGCCACAGCACCCGGAAGGCGCCGGCCGCCCGCTGCTCGGGCATCCACGACAGCGACCCCGCGAAGTCGTCCGACGGCACGTGCCAGCGGCCGTCCAACGCGGAGGCGGCCACCGGCACCGCTCCCAGCAGCACGGCCACGAGCGTGGCGGTCGGCGCCAGTTGGCGCCAGCCGAAGCTGTACCCGGGGACGTCGACCTCGAAGGCGAGCAGGCCCAGGGCCACAGCCAGCGCAAGGGCGGCGGCGGCGGGCGCGAGGAGCACCTCCGATGCCGGCGTGCCCACGTGGAGCCAGCCGCGCGCTCCCGCCCACGCCACACCCCAGCACGTGATGGCCACCATCCACATCCGCGCCGCCCACTGGAGGCGGCGGTCACGGCCCACGAGGAGGGGCAGGGCAGCCGCCACGACGAAGACCCACCCCACCGGTGGGGCGCCGAGCGGACCGGTCTCGAACCGCACCAGCGCGCCGAGCCCGAGGGCCCCGGACCCGCCGCTGCCCACGCCGGTCACGGCCGACAGCTGGCGGCCGGGGAGCACGAAGTCGACCGACCACGGGAACAGCAGGACGGCGGCGACGCCGATCGCACCGAGGGCGGCGGCGGCCGCCCGAGACGCCCGCCCGAGCTCGCCCGCCACCACGGACCCCAGCGCCAGCCCGGCGGCGGTGAGCGCGACCAACAGGACCAGCGGCGGGGCGAGGGCGGCCGATACGGCGACGAGGACCCCGAGCGGGAACACCACGCGGCGCACGCCCCGCCCGTCGTCGTCGGGGCCCGAGAACGGGGGGATGCCCGTGGCCCGCAGGAGGCTGCGCAGCACCCACGGGGCGATGGCGTAGGCGAGCACGCCGAAGAGGCGGCCTCCGGCGATGGCGTTGTACGGCAGCGGGATGGCGACGTACACCACGAGCGCGGCCAGGCGGGCGCGCTGCGAGCCGAGCGGCGCGGCCAGGGCGACCGCACCCACGGCGCCCACGGGCAGGGCGCCCACCACGAGCAGGGTCCGCAACAGGCCCGTGGCCCCCCCGAGGAGGAAGCCGGCCACGCCGAGCAGACCGAAGGCGGCGGGGGCCGGGGCCTCGGAGCCGAGCCCGGCCTGGTTCCAGCCACTCGCGTACGACCGCAGCAAGGACCACGCCCCCGGGAACGGGGCCAGCTGGTGCACAGCCGGTATGCCGCGGGTGATCAGGTGGCGGCTGCCGGCGAGGAGCACGAGGGCCACCGCGCCGCCCACCGCCAGGGACAGCCCGACCGCCTGCCGCTCCTCGTCGTCGCGTTCGAGCCCCCGCGCCCGCGCCATGGCTCCTCGCGTCCGCCGGCGGATGCGCTCGCCCGCCAGCTGGCCCCGGAGGAAGCCGTTGAATCGGGCGCTGCCGCGCACCTGGAGGAGACGCACCGCACCGTCGGGGACCTGCCGCGAGGCACGCACCGCCCTGCGGGCCACCCGCAGCTCGCCGAGGCGGCGCAGGTTCCACGTCCAGGCCGCCGCCGTGTCGCGCGCCGTCGCCGTGTGCCCCGCCATCAGGCCGAAGAGCATCTCCGCCACCGCCAGCAGGGCCACCTGGGGCAGCACTCGCACGAGGTGCCAGAAGCTGTAGTCCTTCAGCACCGCCCGGAGCCGGTGGCGGAGCACGAACGGGCGCGCCATCCGGCGCAGGCTGGCCAGCGCGGCGGGTGCCGGCCCCCCTCCGGGCGAGCGCAGGCCGGCGGACATCGCCTCGCGATGGCGGACCCTGGCCGCCGGCGCCACCACCACGCGCGCCCCTGCGATCTGGGCCCGCCACGACAGGTCCAGGTCCTCGCCGTAGAGGTGCATCTCGTGGTCGAATCCGCCGAGGCTCGTGAACAGGTCGGCGCGCACGAGCGTGCAGCCGCCGGGGGCGACGAACACGTCGCGGACGGCGTCGTGCTGCTCCTGGTCGAGCTCGCCCCGATCGACGAGGGCGTGAGGGGCGCCGCTCTTGTCGATGCCCATGCCCACCTGGAGCAGGCGCTGCGGATCGTCCCAGTCGACCAGCTTCGGCGTCACCAGGCCGGCGTTGGAACGGAACGCCTCCTCGACCATGAGGCGCACGACGTCGGGCTCGGGTGCGACGTCGTCGTGGCACAGGAGGAAGTGGGAGGCGCCCTCGACCAGGCCCAACGCCTCGTTGGTCGCCGCCGCGTAGCCCGGGTTGCCGGCCAGGCGACGCACGAACGCGCCGGGCAGGACGGCCGCCACCCGGGGCGTGGGGTCGACCGCGCTCCCGGCGTCGATGACGAGCACGGAGAGATTGGGGTAGTCCTGGCCGGCGAGGGCCTCGAGGGCCTCCTCGAGCCATGGCCCCGAGTCGCAGGTGACCACCACGACGACCACAGGGGGCGCCTGGAGGGGGGAATCCATCTTGGGCGGAGGCTAGCCGGGGGGCCCTTGACCCCTGGGGTCACGACGAGGCCGTTCGGGGCGTTTTCCGGCCCGCTCCGCCTCTCTACACTTGTGCCGTGGACGAGACGCCCGAAGCGCTGCGCGATGCGGGCTACGTGCTGGTCGGGTTGGGGGTGATCTGGTTCCAGCGGGCCCAGGTGCTCCGGCGGGAGCTCAGCCGCGACCTCCCCGGCGTCCCCGACCTGCGTGCGCCGCTGGCCGGGGCCGTGCGGAGCGGGGCCCGGCTGGTCCGCTCCGTGCTCGACGGGTCCGCCGCCGCCCCTCGCCGGCCCTGAGCGCGGCGCGGTCAGCGGCCCGGGACAGCCGCCCCGGCGCCGGCCGCCCGCGCCTCGTCCAGCACCGCTTGGAGCGTCTCGTCCAGCGGGATCCGGGCCTCCCAGCCGGTGGTGGCGCGCAGGCGCGACGGGTCCCCCCGCAGCTCGGGCACGTCGAGGGGCCGCATGAGGGCAGTGTCCGGCTCCAGCCGGAGGTCGGCCCCGGCCAGGTCGAGGAGCCGGTCCACGAGCACGCCGATCTCCACCGACCGGCCGGTGCAGACGTTGTAGACCTCGCCCGCCGCGCCACGCTCGACGAGTAGCCGGTACGCCCGCACCACGTCGCGCACGTCGACGATGTCCCGACGGGCCGACAGGTTCCCGACCCGCAGCGCGCCGGCGCCGGCGCGCTGCGCCTCGACGATGCGCCAGGCGAAGGCCGGCACAGCGAAGGTGGGCGCCTGGCCGGGCCCGGCGTGGTTGAACGGCCTGGCCCGCACCACCGACAGGCCCCGTCCGAGGTGGGCCTGCACGGCCACCAGCTCGGCCGCCGCCTTGCTCGCCGCGTACGGTGAGGCCGGTCGCATGGGCTCGTCCTCGCCCACCGGCAGCTGGTCGGGGTGGACGGCGCCGTAGACCTCGGCCGAGCTGATCACCAGGACGCGTGGCGGTCGGGCGCACGTGCGGGCCGCCTCGAGGACGTTCAGGGTTCCGCCGGCGTTGACGCGCAGGTATTCGCCCGGCTCGTCCCACGAACGCTGCACGTGCGCCAGGCCGGCCAGGTGGTACACGGCGTCGGGCGCAGCGCGGGCGAGGGAGTCGGCGAGGGCGGCTGCGTCGGTGACGTCGACCGAGGCGCCGGGCACGACGACCTCGTCACCCGACCGCTCCAGGTGGGCGACGAGCCACTGACCCACGAACCCCGACGCGCCCGTGACGTACGCCCGCACGTCAGCCGGCCACCGACCGGTACAGCTCGGCATGGGCCCGCCCGCTGGCCTCCCAGGTATGGCGGGCGGCCACCGCCAGGCCGCGCTGGCGGCGGGCGGCGAGGCCGGCGTCGCCCCGGACGAGCATGTCGAGCACGCCGGCCAGACCGCCGGCATCGCGCGGGTCGACGAGCATGGCGGCGCCCGACGCCATCTCCTCCATGGCCGAACCGGTGGTGGTGACGAGCGGCGCGCCGCACGCCAGCGCCTCGAGGGCGGGGAGGCCGAAGCCCTCCTCGAGCGACGGGTAGGCGACCGCCGACGCCCGGCGCAGGAGGCTCGGCACGCTGTCGTCGGGCACGTAGCCGGTGCGCACCACCCGGTCGCCGTGGCTGGCGACGGCGATGGCGGCGGTGACCTCCTTGGCTCCCCAGCCGTCGACGCCGGCCAGCACCAGGGACAGCTCGGGATGGCTGGAGGCCATGCGGTCGAAGGCCCGCACCAGCGTCGGGACGTCCTTGCGGGGCTCGATGGTGCCCACGAAGGCGACGAACGGCTCGCGCACGCCGAGGGCGGCGAGGGCGGTGGCGTCGTCGACGGCGGCGGCACCCGGTTCGGGGGTGAACCGGGTCAGGTCCACGCCGTGCGGGATCACCCGGACCTGGCCGGCGGCCGGGCACAGCTCGGCCAGGCGGTCGGCCGTCGCCCGGCTCACGCACACCACGGCGTCGGCGTGCCGGGCCGCCACACGGATGGCGCGCCGGAACAGGGCGACCTTGCCCCGCTCGTGCCACTCGGGATGGTCGAAGAACGTGAGGTCGTGCACGGTCACGACGGTGGGCAGCTCGGACGACTCCGGCATCGTGTAATGGGGCGAGTGGTGGGCCCGCACGGGCAGGTCGCGGAGCACCCGCGGCAGGCGGGCCTGCTCCCACGCCAGTCGCAACGGCCGCGATCGGGGGGCATCGGCCACGACCACCGCACCCGGAGACAGCGCCTCCCACCGCGATCCGTCGCCCTTGCGCGCCACGAAGGCGAGGGTGACGTCGTCGCGACGGGAGAGGGCGGCGGCGAGGTCGATCGTGTACCGGCCAGCCCCCGACGGGTTCTCCGGGACGGCGGTCACGTCGAGCGACACGGCGAGCGGCTCGGCTGCCGGGCCACCCGCACCGCTGGGCACCGGTGCGCCGTGCTCGGGGACGGCCGGCCGGGGTGGATCGCCGGGCGGGCCGGCCGACGGGCCGGGGTCGGACGTCGCTCCGGGCGGCTGGAGCGTCACGCCACGGCCCGCCATGCCTCGACGTGGCGATCGGCGGCCGCCTTCCACGTGAGCTCGGACGCCCGCAGGAGACCGCCGGTCACCAGCTCGGCCCGGCGCCGGTCATCCGAGGCGGCGGTCACCAGGCCGGCGGCGATGGCGTCCACGTCCAGGGGATCGACCTCGAGGGCGGTGCCCGCCGTGCTCGGGACCGGGCTGGCGACCAGCGGCACGCCGGCCGCCATCGCCTCCACGGCCGGCAGGCCGTAGCCCTCGAAGAGGGGGACGTAGGCCACGCACACGGCGCCCGCGTAGAGCGACGCCAGCACGGCGCCGCTCACCGGGCCGGCGACCTTCACGCCGTCGACCCGGCGCAGTGCGTCGACCTCGACACCCCACCCCGCCGGCCCGACGAGCACCAGCGGCCACGGGTCGGGCAGGAAGGGACGGGCGCGTGTGTACGCCTCCACCAAGCGGGACAGGTTCTTCCGGGGCTCGAGGGTCCCCACGGCGAGGAGGTAGGGGCCGGTGACGCCGAGGCGCGCCAGGGCGGCGACGCGACCCTCTCCGTCGGCCGGCGGCAGGTGGTCGCAGCCGTACATCGGGTCGAGCACCTCGACCCGGGAGGCGGGCGCGCCGGCGGCGACGACCTCGTCGGCGGTCTCCGGCGACGGCACGATCAGCAGGGCGGCGGTGCGGGCGGCCCGGGCCAGGGCCCGGTCGTGCCAGCGCCGGCCCCGAGCGGGGTAGGCCTCGGGCAGGCGGCGCCAGGCCACGTCGTGCACGGCCACCGCCACGGGGACCGAGCGGCAGGGCGGGGCGGCCAGCGACGGGGCGAACACGAGGTCGAAGCGGCTCCCGCCCACGCCCGCCAGGCCCCGTCCCCAGGCCCGGGTCAGGAGCTTGCCGGGGAGGGGTGACGTGACGACGGGACGGCCGAGGGCGGCGACCGGGTCGCCGCCAGCGGGGGCCCGGGATGCGAGGAGGGTGATCTCGGGCTCGCCCTCGACCGCCGCCACCAGGCTGCGCACATACGTGCCGATGCCGCCCGGCGCCGCACGCCGGAGCTGCTCGGCGATCACCAGCACGTGCACGTCAGGCCACCTCGACGGCCTGGCGGTACACGGCGGTGAGGCGAGCGGCACACCGCTCCCACGAGAAGGTGGCGACGTGGGCGCGGCCACGGGCGACCAGGCGGTCGCGCTCGCCGGCGTCGCCGAGCACGAGGACCAGGGCCTCGGCCAGCGCCTGGGGGTCTCCCGGAGGGACGAGGCGGGCGGCGTCGCCCAGGACCTCGGGCACGGCCCCCGCCCGAGCGGCGACGACGGGCACGCCGACCGCCATGGCCTCCAGCGGCGGGAAGCCGAAGCCCTCGTACAGCGACGGGAACGCCAGGACCGCCGCACCGCGCAGCAGCCCGTCGGCTCCTGTCTTGTCGACGTACCCGAGACGCACGATCCGGGACGCAGCCCGGGCGCGGCCGACGGCGGCCTCGAAGGCCTCCACCCCCCAGCCGTCGGGCCCGGCGACCACCAGCCGCGCGTCGGGATGCTCGGCGGCCACGGCGTCGAACGCCGCCACCAGGTCGGGCAGGCCCTTGCGGGGCTCGACCGTGCCCAGGGCCAGCACGTAGGGGCCGTCGACGTGGACGGGGCCGCCGTGGCCGGCGGTGCCGGCCGGCGACGGGACCGGCACCCCGTGGTGGACGGCGTGGACCCGGTCGGGATGGGCGCCGAGCAGCTCGACGACCTCGGCCGCCACGAAGGCCGAAGGAGTGTGCACGTGGGCGCCGCGGCGCAGGGCCCGGCGCACGAGCGCCGGAAAGATCCGGGTCGCGGCCGTCGCCAGGTGGGCGAAGCGCAGCGGCGTGAGGTCGTGGACGGTGACGATCTGGCCCGCGTGGCGAGCCGGCGGCACGCAGAAGTTGGTCCCGTGGACGACGTCGACGGGACCCGTCCACCACTCGACCGGCGGCGTGTCGGCCCTGGCCCAGGTCTGGAGCAGCG
Organism: Acidimicrobiales bacterium; assembly: GCA_036262515.1. Lineage (GTDB taxonomy): Bacteria > Actinomycetota > Acidimicrobiia > Acidimicrobiales > JAHFUS01. The sequence goes on from DATAIT010000011.1 coordinate 9,439, forward strand.
GCCCGGCCGCCATGGGCCGCCGGACGGCGCGTACGCCCGGCGGAAGGTGGGCGGGCAACGCGGTGCGACCGCGCAATGACAACGCGTACGCCGACAGGTCGAGCTCGTCGTCGCCCGCCAGGGCGCCGAGAGCCCCGGCCACGAACGTGCCCACGCCGGTGCGGTGCCCGAGCAGCGGAGTGGCGTCGACGGCGACCCGCAGCGCGTTCACCGGACCGAGCCTACGGCCCGGGCGCCAAGGGGCCCGGGCGACGGCTGTCCGGTCGCATTGCGCCCCGCCCGGCGCGGGGTCGCTAGCTTGACGGGCCGATGACCGCCCACCGCCGGTGCTGACCGCGCTCGCCGGCGGCGTGGGTGCCGCCCGGATGCTGCACGGCCTGGCCGACGTCGTCGACCCGACGTCCATCACGGCCGTGGTGAACACGGCCGACGACGTCGTGCTCCACGGCCTGCACGTGAGCCCGGACCTCGACACCGTCGTCTACACGCTGGGCGGTGGCAACGACCACGAGCGGGGCTGGGGGCTGGCCGGCGAGACCTGGACGGTCATGGATGCGCTCGGGCGGTACGGCGGCCAGACCTGGTTCCGCCTCGGCGACCGCGACCTGGCGACCCACCTCTACCGCACGCAGCGCTTCACCGAGCAGGCCACCCTGACCGAGATCACCGGCGAGGTGGCCGCCGCCTGGTCGGTGCGGGTGCGCCTGCTGCCCATGAGCGACGACCGGGTGGAGACGAGGATCACCATCGGCGGGCCGGCAGCCGGCACGAAGGTGGAGATCGGGTTCCAGGAGTGGTTCGTGGGACACCGCCACGCCGTGGCCGTCGAACGTGTGCGCTTCGAAGGTGCCGAGGTGTCCCGGCCCGCGCCCGGCGTGCTCGCCGCCATCGCCGACGCCGACGCCGTGGTCATCTGTCCCTCCAACCCCCTGGTGTCGATCGCGCCGATCCTCGCCGTGCCGGGTGTGGCCGACGCCGTGCGGGCCCGCCGCGACGACGTGGTGGCGGTGAGCCCGATCGTGGCCGGAGCGGCGCTCCGCGGCCCTGCCGACCGGCTCCTGCGCGACCTGGGCCACGAGTCGTCGGTCGTCGGGGTGGCCACGCTCTACGCCCCCCTGGCCGCCACCCTCGTCGTGGACGACGCCGACGCCGCCCTGGCTCCCGCCGTCGAGGCGGCCGGCATGCGCTGCGTCGTCGCACCCACCGTCATGTCCGGCCGGGCGGAGGCAGCCGCCCTCGCCCGGATCGTGCTCGGCGCCTGAGGCGGGGGGAGCGTGCCGTTCGCCGGCGGCCTCTCGATCCTGCCCGTCGTCGGCATGCCCGAGGTCCGGCCGGGGGACGTCCTGGCCGACCTCATCGCCACCGCCGCCGACCTCCGCGACGGCGACGTGGTGGTCGTCACCCAGAAGATCGTCTCGAAGGCGGAGGGCCGCCTCGAGGCTGTCGACCCCGCCCTCGGACCGGCCGCCCACCGCGCCGTGGTGGAGCGGGAGTCGGTGCGGGTGCTGCGCCGGCGGGGCGACCTGGTGGTGAGCGAGACCGCGCACGGGTTCGTGTGCGCCAACGCGGGCGTGGACCAGTCGAACGTGGAGCCCGGCCTGGTCGTGCTGCTCCCGGCCGACGCCGACCGGTCGGCCCGGCGCATCCGCGACGGCCTGCGTGGTCGGGCGGGCGTGGGCGTGGGCGTGGTGGTCTCGGACACCTTCGGGCGGCCGTGGCGTTGCGGCCTCACCGACGTGGCCATCGGGACGGCCGGCGTGGCCGCCGTGGTGGACCTCCGTGGCTCGCACGACTCGTGGGGGCGCCCCCTCAGCGTCACCGAGGTGTGCGTGGCCGACGAGCTGGCCGGTGCCGCCGAGCTGGTCATGGGAAAGGCCCGCAACGTGCCGGTGGCCGTGGTGCGCGGGGTCGACCCGGCGTGGCTCCGGGAGTCGTCGGTGCGCTCGGAGATCGTCCGGCCGCCGGGCGAGGACCTGTTCCGCTGAATTGCCACTGCGAGGAGACGCACGCCCCTCCTCAGGAGGCGGCCGGGGGGCGGTCGACGCGCTTGACCAGGATCTCCTGGGTGTTCGTCAGGTCGGTGGCGTTGCGGGTGTCGCTCCAGGCGAAGTACGCACTCGACGCGGTGGACGCCACGGCGGGCACCGTGTCGTCGCCCACCTCGGCCCAGTAGCCGAGCTCGCGGTCGATGGTCTTGTCATTGATCCGCTCGTCGACGGCGAAGGTCCTGCCGCCGTCGTCGGACCATGTGGCGTGCACGTCGAGGACGTTCTTGCGCGTCTGGCGGTAGAAGACCACGTCGATCCGGCCGTCGGGCGACACCGCCATGGCCGGGCTGAAGGCACTGCCGCCGGGGCTCTTGTGCAGGCGAACCGCCTTCTCCCAGGTCGTCCCCTTGTCCTGCGACCGGCGGAAGAAGATCTCCGGCCGGGCGTCGCGCTGGTCGGCCCACACCATGTACAGCGAGCCGGTCCCCGAGTCCACCAGGATCTTGGCCGAGTCGTACTGGACGCCGATGGCCGGCTGGCGATCGACCACGGCGGACGAGAACGTTCTGCCCTCGTCGCCCGACCGGGCGACGAGCAGCTCGGCGTCCTGGCCCTCGAGGCGGCGCAGGAAGGTCATGTACACCGTGCCGTCAGGCGACAGGACGGCGGGCGACGGGCTGTTCCCGCCGTCGGGCGTCACAAGCACGGGGGCCGTGAACGTGCGCCCGCCGTCGTCGGAGCGGATGAAGAACGCCTGGGTGCACCGGCCCTGCGCGCACCCCCACACGGTGAGCAGCAGGTGGTCGACGCCGGAGGGGTCGGTCGACACGGTGAGCTGGGGCCGGACGTACGACAGGTCGGCGCCGCCTGCGGCCAGGATCTGCCTGGCCCGGGTGAACGTGCGGCCGCCGTCGGACGACGAAACCAGGAGGACCCCGTCGCCGCCGGACCCCCGCCGCTCGCTCTGCGGCCCGGCTCTCCGGGCGTCGAAGACGGCGTAGAGCGCGTCGCCCGAGGCGCCCATGGCCACGTTGCCCATGGGCAGCAGGCCGGCCGAGTCGAGTGTGCACTTGGTGAACTCGGGGGGGACGTCGAACACGCCGTCGAGCCAGCTCCTGCCCCCGTCGAAGGTGGTGTGCCATCCACAGTGCCCGCCGACCAGGTTCATGTCGGCGACCACCTGGTGGTCAGCTTCCCGCTGGTCGACGACGATCGACGGGACCTCGTAGCCCCGCGCCGGGCGGCGATCGTCGTTGGCCCGGCACGGCGTGCCGACGCACGCGGCGGTGGACCCGGCCGACGGCGGCTCGTCGTCCTTCAGCTCCGACGAGAGCCGAATGGCGGTGAGGCCCAGCAGCACGGCGCCCACGACCATCAGCGCCACAGGGGCGCGGCTGGGCCGGGTGCGCCTGCCTCCTGCCACCGAGAGGGCTGCGGTCAGTCGTGCCGGACGGCAGCCGACTGCGGCTGCGGCCGGCGACCGTGGCGGACCACGCTGGCGAAGCCGGCGCCGAAGAGGGCGAGTCCGGCGGCGCCGAGCACGAGCGTCAGGGCGACGACGCCGTTGCCGTCACCCCCGCCGCCCGGCTGGACCGGGGCCGACAGCGCACCGGGAGTGGCCACGGGCACCGTGCCGTCGGCACCGGTGACGCCCACCGTGGCCCGCGCGGGGGTCCCGTAGACGGGGTCGCCCCCCTCCTTGGTCTGGGTGGCCACGAGGACGTACTGGCCGGGATCGGCCGTCTTCGGCACTGCGATCGGGGTGGAGATCCTGCCCTCGGCGTCGGGGGTGGCCCGGCCGACCTCGGGACCGGCTGCACCGTTCCAGTGGATCACGACCGGCCCGGCGCCCTGTGCGGCGAACGAGGTGCCGGTGGCGCTGATCTCGGAGCCCGCCGGGGTGGCCGCCGTCGACGATTCGAGCGTGGCCAGCGCCGTGCACGCGAAAGCGGCGGCGGCGAAGACGACGGCGGACGCAGCGACGGCCACGCCAGAGACGACGAACAGCTTGCGGAGCCCCATGGCGACACACCTCCGTGGGCTCCCGCACAGGAGTCCCGCACGTATGTTGACGCTGTTTCGGGCCGCCGGCAAGGTGCAGGTGCCCCCCGTTATCCCTGAAGCGGCTCAATCGGACGGAAAAAGTCTACGAGTTGGCTGAGGTCGGCGGGTGGAGGACGGGCAGCAGCAGGGCGTCGAGGGCCTCGCCCTCGAGGGTCTCGACCTCCATCAGGGTCGACGCGATGGCATCGAGGGTGGCGCGCCGCTCGTCGAGGATGGCCGAGACCCGTTCGGCGGCCTGTTCGAGGATGCGCTGCACCTCGGCATCGACCTCGGCCATCATCCGCTCGGACGTGCGTTTGGCCACGCCGTCGGGGCCCACGACACCGGCCCATCGCGCCGTGAACGGCCCGAGGCGGTCACTCATCCCGAACTCGGCGACCATCCGCCGAGCCAGGACGCCGGCCCGGTCGAGGTCGTCGGCTGCGCTGCTCGAGTGCTCGCCCGTCGCCGCCAGCTCGGCCGCCCAGCCGCCGAGGAGGGCCGTGATCCGGTTGACCAGCTGGGTGCGGGTGACGGTGACGCTGTCACCCTCGGGGGCGAACCAGGTGGTGCCCAGGCTGAGGCCTCTCGCCACGATCGACAGCTTCCCGACCGGCTCCGTGCCGGGGAGGGCGGTGGCGGCGACCGCATGGCCGGCCTCGTGGTAGGCGATCCGGCGCCGATCCTCCGGGGAGATGATGCGCGACCGTCGCTGCGGCCCGACGAGGACCCGCTCGATGGCCTCGGACAGATGGGCCATGCCGATCACGGCGACACCCCGGCGCGCGGCCAGCAGAGCCGCCTCGTTCACCACGTTGGCCAGGTCGGCTCCCGAGAACCCGACGGTGCGCTTGGCGATCGCCGTGAGGTCCACCGCCGGATCGACCGGCTTGCCCCGTGCGTGCACCTCGAGGATGCCCAGCCGGCCGCGCACGTCGGGCCGGTCGACGGTGACCCTGCGGTCGAAGCGGCCGGGGCGCAGCAGCGCCCCGTCGAGGATGTCGGGGCGGTTGGTGGCCGCCACCACGACCACCCCCGAGCCCGGATCGAACCCGTCCATCTCGACCAGGAGCTGGTTGAGGGTCGCCTCCCGCTCGTCCTGGCCGGACAGCGCCACCACGCCGCGCGCCCGTCCCACCGCGTCGAGCTCGTCGATGAAGATGATCGCCGGCGCCTGCTCCTTGGCCGTGGCGAACAGGTCCCGGATGCGGGCCGGGCCGACCCCGACGAAGATCTCCACGAAGTCGGCACCGGAGATCGAGAAGAACGGCACGTGGCACTCGCCGGCAAGGGCGCGGGCCAGCAACGTCTTGCCGCAGCCCGGCGGGCCGACGAGGAGGATCCCCTTGGGGACGGCCGCGCCAATGGCCTGGAAGCGCTCCGGTGCGGTGAGGTAGTCACGGACCTCGGCCAGCTCCTCGATGGGCTCGTCCAGGCCGGCGACATCGGCGAACGTGGTCGACGTGGCGTCCCCCTGGCGGCGCCGGGCATTGGATCGGCCGAACCCGCCCAGGGCGTCGGCGCCGCCGCGGCCGCCGAACGCCAGGTAGAGGACGAACAGTCCGTCCACGAGGATCAGCGACGGCAGGACGACGTTGAGCGGCGCCATCAGGTTGTGGAGCGGCTGCTGGGCGACGGCCGTCCGCACCCCGGCCAGCGTGAGCTCGGTGAACAGCTTGTTGAAGATGAGCTCCGACTCGTCCGAGTAGGCGACCCAGTAGCGCCCCTCCAGGTCGTTGCCCACCACCCGGTTGTCCGCCAAGCGGATCGTGGCGTCCTGGATGTCGCCCTCCCGCACCGCGGCCACGAACTCGTCGAGCCGCAGCTGGCGACCGGACGTGTGCGGCTGGAACCGCCACACGACCAGCGCGTAGAAGCCGATGAGGAGCGGGAGCGCCGACCCGCACAGGATCAGGGCCCGGCGCCGCGAGCGTCCGGCCGCCTCCCTGCCGTCGGGGTCGGTCCTGCGCTCCCTACCCGGCGTGGAGGCCATTCCGACGAGCGTACCGTCGCCCCGGTCCGAACTCCCGGGGCGTCGGCGGCGCTACTGGCGGGTGCGGAACCAGTCGAGCGTCGCCCGGCAGCCCTCGTCGAGCACCGTCCAGGGCCTCCACCCGAGGTGGATGGCGGCCCGCCCCGGGTCGACGGACGACCTGGCCAGCTCGCCCGGGCGGGGCGGCGCGTACACGGCCGGTTGGCGGACGCCGGCCTGGCGCGCCATCGCCGTGTAGAGGTCGTTCACCGACGTCTCGGTGCCGGTGCCGACGTTCATGAGGAGCCCGCCACCGCGCTCGGCGGCGCGCACGAAGGCGTCGACCACGTCGTCGACGTAGACGAAATCTCGCGTCTGGTCACCGTCGCCGAAGATCGTGCACGGCTCCCCGGCCAGCAGGCGGCCGGCGAAGATGGCCACCACGCCCGCCTCGCCGTGCGGGTCCTGGCGGGGCCCGTACACGTTGGCCAGCGCCAAGGCCGTGTACTCCAGCTCGTGCAGCTGGCGGTATGCGAAGAGGTAGTCGCCCACCGCCTTCTTGGCCACTCCGTACGGCGACTCCGGTCGCAGCGGGTGTGATTCCCGCACCGGCAGGTCGTCGGCGTCGATGGTGCCGTAGATCGTCCCGCCGCTCGATGCGAACACCACCTTGCGGGTCCCGGCCACGCGGGCGCCCTCCAGCACCTTCAGCGACCCGACGATGTTGACCTCGGCGTCGAAGGCGGGGCGGTCGACCGACACCCGCACATCGGCCTGGGCGGCCAGGTGGTACACCACCTCGGGCTTGCGCCGACCCATGAGGTCCACCAGCTGGTCCGAGCGGATGTCGAGGCGCTGGAACGTGAAGTCGGTGCCGCTCCCCCGACCGGCGCGCGCCTCGGCCAGGTTGGCGAGGGTGCCCGTGGACAGGTCGTCGACGGCGTCGACGGCGTGACCCTCGGCCAGCAGCCGGTCGACGAGGGTGGAGCCGATGAAACCGGCGCCACCGGTGACGAGGACCTTCACGAGAGGGGCAGCCGAGCTCCGTCGAGCAGCGCGCCCGGCGGCACCTGCACCCCTTCGCCCACCACGGAGAGCCCGGTGACGCGGGCTTCCTCGCCGACGACGGCAGCTGGTCCCACGATCGAGCCCTCGACCATGGCGCCGGGGCGCACGACGGCACCGGGCAGGAGGACCGAGCCGTTGACGGCAGCTCCCTCGACCCGGCACCCGGCGCCGACGACGGAGCCCGTCACGACGGAGTCCTTGCCCACGTAGGCGGCGTCACCGACGAGGGAGCCGGCTCCGACCCGGCCGTCGACCACTGGGCGGCCGAGGACCCATGACCCGTCGCCGGCGAGACGGGCGCCGGCCGCGGGCGGCTCCGAGCCACCGCCGTCGAGGAGGTGGAGGTTCGCCTGCAGGTACAGCTCGGGTGTCCCCGTGTCGGTCCAGTAGGCGTCGGAGGCCAGCGCGTGCACGGCGCCCTCCGCCGCGAGCTTCGGGAAGATGTCGCGCTCGATGTTGACCCGGCAGCCGTCGGCGATGCGCCCGACGACCTCCTGTTCGAGGACGTAGAACCCGGCGTTGATCAGGTTGGTCGGCGCCGTTCCCGGCGCCGGCTTCTCCAGGAACGCCAGCACCCGACCCGTGGCGTCGGTGGGGACGACGCCAAAGGACGACGGGTCGGCGACCGGCGTGAGGGCGATGGTGGCCAACCCGCCCCTTTCGCCGTGGAACCGGACCAGGGCGCCCACGTCGACGTCCGACAGGACGTCGCCGTTCACGACGAGGAAGGCGTCGTCCACCTCGGCGTGCAACGCCGCGAACCGGATGGCGCCGGCCGTGTCCAGCGGCGCCGGCTCGACGGCATAGGTGAGCCTGGCGCCGGCACAGCGGTCTTCGGGGAACGCAGCGAGAAAGGCGTCGGGCTTGTACCCCATGGAGAGCGTGACGTCGACGATCCCGTGGGCGGCGAGATGGGCGACGACCCGCTCGATCATCGTGACCTCGGCCACCGGCAGCATCTGCTTGGCGATGGTGAGGGTGAGGGGACGGAGACGGGTGCCCTCGCCGCCGACGAGAACGACTGCTCTCACGGCGACGAGCTGGGGGACGTCGCTCCGGTGGTGGACGGCGTCGTCGCCGCGGTGGTGGCGGGGCTGCTGTCCGACGTGGACGGCGCAGTGGTGCCCGGTGTGGTGTCGCCGGGGGCCGAGGACGGTGTGCTCGTCGGCGCGGTCGACGGAACGGTGAGGCCGGGGCTGCCCGGGACGTCGTTCAGCTTGTCGAGCTGGCCGGCCGACGGCGGGTCCTTGGGCACGTCGGTGCCGGACGGGACGAAGGCGATGACGAGCAGGTCGCGGTCGCGGAGGCGGATCTTCTTCGGGTCGCCGTCCACCTTGTCGCCGTTCAGGTAGACCTTCAGGCTCGCCTTCTTCTTGTCGGGACAGGTGCCGCCGTTCTTGTAGTTCTCTCCGCCCGGCACCTGCACGTGCGAGGCACTGACCTTGAGACCGACCGTCTCGGCGAACACGCCGAAGGTGGCGTTGCGGCCCGACGCCGCCTTGGTGAACGGATGGATGTGGACGACCCCGTCCCCGTGCGTGTGGATGCCCCTCGGATCCTGGTCGCTCTGGATGGGAGGCAGGAACTGGCCGCAGACGTAGATGCCGTAGGCCGCATGCCAGTGGTCGCCGGCGAACTGCTTCTGGCCCGGCAGACTCGGAGGACGCGGCTTCTCCGACTTGAGCGGGTTGGACGCAGCCTGGCGCTCGTTCCGGCTGGTCACGATGACGAGGGAGCCGAGGAGGACCACGATGGCCATGGCGCCGTACCAGCCCCAGGGCCGGGCGCCACGGGCCGTGCGGCCACCGCCGGTGCTCGCGGCGCGGGCCACCTTCTTGTTGCTCGAAGCCTTTCCCATTGGGTGGAACCTACCGTGCCGCCGGCGACGCCAGCGCCCGCTGGGCGCACGCCATGCCCGCCCGCACGACCAGACCACCCGCTACGAGTGGCAACAGGGCCGCCTGCGGTCCGGTCGTCGTCCGTCGGAAGAATCGCAGGAGCGACCGGTGGTGCTCCACGATCATGCGGTACGGATGGAGATCGGACGAGACACCCTGGGCGTGGACCACGCGGGCCGCCGGCTCGAACGCGACCTTCCAGCCGGCGCGGGCCGCCCTCCAGCACAGGTCGACGTCCTCGGCGTACATGAAGTACGCCTCGTCGAACCCACCGAGCGCCACCCACGCGTCACCGCGGACGAGGAAGCATGCGCCGGACACCCAGTCGGCGTCGGCAGTGCCGGCGTGGTCCCAGTCGAGCATGCGGTAGCTGCGGGTGAAGCGGTTCCGCGGCGCCACCAGGCCGAGAAAGGCGTGCCCGAGGGCGACACCGAGATCGGGGAACGTGCGCGGCGACGGGTACAACGAGCCGTCCACGTTCTCGACCCGCGGGCCCACGATCGCCACACGGCGATCGACGTCGAGCACGGCCGTCATGGCCTTCACCGCGCCGGGTTCCAGCACCACGTCCGAGTTGCACACGAGGAGCAGGTCTCCGGTGGCGACGGCCGCAGCCCGGTTGGCCGCCGCCCCGTACCCGAGGTTGCCTCCCGTCGGGAGGAAACGGGCGCCCGGGTCCGACGCGGCCAGCGCCTCCTCGGACCCGTCACCGGAGTCGTTGTCGGCGACGACGACGTCGTCGATCCCCTCTGCCCGCAGGCTCCTGACGCATTCGACCAGGTGCCGGCGCGCCTTGTAGTTGACGACCACGGCGCTCACGCGAGCGGCCGCGCCCGAGCTCACGAGCGGCGGTCCGGCGGGCGGAACCGGTAACGGACGAGGGCGGTGAGCGCCCTCGCCGTGTCGCGGGCTGCGAACTTGCGGCCCTCGTCCTGGGCCCGGCCGGCGAAGGAGATGGGCACCTCGTAGATGCGCACGCCGCCGCGCAGCAGCTTGGCCGTCACCTCCGGCTCGAAGTCGAAGCGGTCCGACTCGATGGTGATGCCGTCGAGCACCGAGCGGGCGAACAGCTTGTAGCACGTCTGCACGTCCGACAGATTGGTGTTGTAGATGACATCGGCGGCGATGCTGACGAGGCGGTTCCCGAGGTGGGCCCAATAGGGCGACGTCTGGTGGGCACCGAGGAAGCGGCTCCCGTACACGACCTGGGCCCGCCCTTTCAGCACGGGCGCGAGCAGCGTGGGCCAGTCCTCGGGGTCGTACTCGAGGTCGGCGTCCTGGATGAGCACCAGATCCCCGTGGGCCCGGGCGAGGGCCGTGCGGATGCAGGCACCCTTGCCCTGGTTGGCCTGGTGGCGCAGGACCATGACGGTGGAGTCCTCCATGGCCGACAGCACCTTGTCGGTGCCGTCGGTGGAGCCGTCGTCGACGACGACGATCTCGAGGTCGAGGCCGCCGGGCAGCTCGACGCGCCGCATGCGGCGAAGGATCTCTCCGACGGTGGCCCGTTCGTTGTACACGGGGACGAGGACCGACAGGCGCCTGTAGGCGGGCGCCTCCGGCTCAGCGTGCACCGTCCAGCACCTCCCGGAAGTAGTCGGCGGTGCTGGCCAGACCGGTGCGCAGGTCGACCTGCGGGCGCCAGTCGAACAGGGTGGCGGCAAGGGTGGTGTCCGGCCGGCGGCGCCCGGGGTCGTCGACCGGCAGCGGCTCGGTGACGATCTCCGAGCTCGATCCCGTGACCTGCACGGCCAGCTCGGCCAGCTCCAGGACGGTGTGCTCCGCCGGGTTGCCGATGTTCACCGGGCCCGCGTACGAGGAGTCGAGGAGCGCAAGCAGACCCCGGACCTCGTCGTCGACGTAGCAGAAGCTGCGCGTCTGCGACCCGTCGCCGTACACCGTGATGGGCTTGCCGGCCAGGGCCTGGACCAGGAAGTTCGACACGGCCCGTCCGTCGTCGGGGCGCATGCGGGGACCGAAGGTGTTGAAGATCCGGGCGATGCGCACGTCGACGCCGTGGAACCGGTGGTACGCCATGGCCATGGCCTCGGCGAAGCGCTTTGCTTCGTCGTAGACGCCCCGGGGGCCGACCGGGTTGACGTGACCCCAGTAGTCCTCCGCCTGCGGGTGCACCTGCGGGTCGCCGTACACCTCGCTGGTGGAGGCGAGGAAGAACCGGGCGCCCTTGTCCTTGGCCAGGCCGAGCAGGTGCAGGGTGCCGAGGCTTCCGACCTTGAGGATCTGGATCGGCATGCGAGCGAAGTCGGCCGGCGACGCCGGACTGGCGAAGTGCAGGACGGCGTCGACGGGGCCGGCCACGTGGACGAAGTCGCTGACGTTGTGGCGCTGGAGGCTGAAGCGCTCGTGGCCGAACAGGTGGGCGAGGTTCTGGAGGCGGCCCGTCAGCAGGTTGTCGATGCCCACGACACGGTCACCGCGCTCGACGAGCCGATCGCACAGGTGCGACCCGAGGAACCCGGCCGCACCCGTGACCACCACCCTCATCGGCCGAGCCCAACGTACGTGAACCCCTTCCGGCGCACCGCGGCGGGGTCAAGCAGGTTGCGGGCGTCGACGATGCTGGGCTGGGCCATCACGCCCCGGACCTTGTCGAAGTCGAGCCAGCGGAACTCGTCCCACTCGGTGAGCACGACCAGCACGGCCGCTCCCTCGCACGCCGCGTACGGATCGTCGACCCGCGTGACCCCCTCGGTGCCCCCGACGTTCGCGGGTGAGGCGGCGGGGTCGTACGCCCGCACCACGGCGCCGAGACTGCGGAGACGGGCGATCACCTCCAGCGCCGGTGACTGGCGGGTGTCGTCGGTGCCGGCCTTGAACGAGAGGCCCCACGCACCCACGGCGACGCCATCGAGCGATCCGCCGGCCAGGCGCACCACCTTGGCGACGACGCGCCGGTGCTGCTCGTCGTTCACCGCCAGCACGCCGCGCAGCAGGCTGAAGTCGTAGCCGGCGTCGTCGCCGATGCGCAGCAGCGCCTCGGTGTCCTTCGGGAAGCACGATCCTCCCCAGCCGGGACCGGGCTTGAGGAACTCGAACCCGATGCGCTTGTCGTATCCCATCCCGAGCAGCACCTCGCGGACGTCGGCCCCGACCGCCTCGCACAGGTTGGCGATGGCGTTGACGAACGAGACTTTGGTGGCCAGGAAGGCGTTCGACGCGTACTTGATGGCCTCGGCGGAAACGGGATCGGTGACGATGAGCGGCGCCGCGAGGCGCTCGAACAGGGCGGCCACGCGGGTGGCCACCGCGTTGTCGATGCTGCCGATCACGATGCGGTCGGGATGCAGGCAGTCGTGCACGGCGGAGCCCTCCCGCAGGAACTCCGGATTGGACACGACGTGCACGTCGGGGCGTCCCACGAGCTGCTCGACCATGCGGGTCGAGCCGACGGGCACCGTCGACTTGTTGACGATGACGGCGTCATGGCGGAGGAGTGGGCCGATCTCCCTCACGGCCGCCTGGACGTACCCCATGTCGACGGACCCGTCCGCGGCCTGCGGCGTCGGCAGGCACAGGAACACGAACTCGGCGTCGCGGACGGCGTTGGCGGCGCCGATCACGAACGACAGGCGGCGCGCCGCCAGGCCCTTGCGGACCAGCTCCTCGAGCCCGGCCTCGAAGATGGGGATCTCCCCCCGGCCGAGTCGCTCGACCTTCTCGGGCACCACGTCGGCGCAGACGACCTCGTGACCGAGAGAGGCCAGGCAGGCCCCCGTGGTGAGGCCGACGTAGCCCGTTCCGACGACTGCGATCCTGCTCACGACACGGGCTCGGGCTCGGATGGCGCGGTCAGGTCGTCGAGAAGGACGCGCACGAGGCGCTCGAGCGGATCGTGGAAATCGGGCAGGAGGGGGAGGCCGGAGAGGCGGAGGGCGGCGTTGTCGAGGACCGCCCAGGCCGGGCGGGGCGCAGGACGGGGCGGGTCGAGCGCGCTGGTCGGTATGGGGTGGACCACGTTCGGGTCGAGATCTGCGGCGGCGACGATGGCGCGGGCGAAGCGGAACCATGTGGTGGCGCCCTGGTTGGTGACGTGGAACGTCCCGGGCAGGTGGGCGACGACGAGGAGGGCGATCATGTGGGCCAGGTCGTCGGCGAAGGTGGGGCAGCCGTGCTGGTCGTCGACGACCTTGAGCCCTTCGGGGCCGGCTGCGACGGCGGCTTGCAGGATCGTCTTCACGAAGTTGCGGCCGTATCTGCCGCACACCCACGCCGTGCGCACGACCGTCGACCCGGGATCGAGCTCGCCTTCACCGCCCAGCTTCGACCGCCCGTACACCGAGCGGGGGCCGGTGGCGTCCCATTCCGTGTACGGCCGGGCGGCGTCACCCGGGAACACGTAGTCCGTCGACACGTAACAGACCCGGGCGCCCACCAGCCGGGCGCCCTCGACCACGTGGCGGGTGCCGAGGGCGTTGATCCGGTAGGCCCGGTCGGGGTCGAGCTCGCACCCGTCGACGTTCGTGAAGGCGGCACCGTGGACGACGGCGTCGGGACCGACGCTCGTGATGCACTGCAGCACGCTGTCCCGGTGCCCGAGGTCCAGCACGGTGCTGTCGGGGGCGATGACCTCGTGGCCGGCGAACGCAGCGGGCAGCTCGCGGCCCAGCTGGCCGCTCCCGCCCGTGACGAGGACCCTCACCGCATGGCCGAACGGAGCGGCGCCCACCAGTCGCGATGTTCCCGGTACCAGGTCACCGTGGCAGCCAGGGCCTCGTCGAGCTGGCGCCGGGGTGCCCAGCCGAGGGCGCGCACCTTGGCGTCGTCCACCGAGTAGCGCCGGTCGTGGCCGAGCCGGTCCTCGACGTACTGCACGCTCGACTCGTCGGCGCCGAGCAGGGCCAGCAGCCGGTCGACGAGCAGCCGGTTCGGCACCTCGTTGCCGCCGCCGATGTTGTAGATCTCCCCGGCGACGCCGGCCCGCAGCACGAGGTCGACGGCGGCGACGTTGTCGTCGACGTAGCACCAGTCCCGCACGTTCAGGCCGTCGCCGTACAGCGGCACCGGAAGGCCGTCGAGCAGGTTGGTGACGAACAGCGGGATGACCTTCTCGGGGTACTGGTACGGACCGAAGTTGTTGGACGACCGCGTCACGACGACCGGCATCCCGTAGGTGGAGAAGTAGGACAGCGCGATGAGGTCCGAGCCGGCCTTCGAGGCGCTGTACGGAGAGCGGGGGTCGAGTGCGTCGGTCTCCTTCGAGGACCCGGTGAGGACCGAGCCGTACACCTCGTCGGTCGAGATGTGCACGACCCGGGCGACCTCCAGGCGGCGGGCCACGTCACAGACGACGTTCGTGCCCAGGCAGTTCGTGCGGGCGAACTCGTCGGGACTGACGATCGACCGGTCGACGTGGCTCTCCGCCGCGAAGTGCACGACCGCGTCGTGGCCCGCCATGGCGTCCTCGAGCGGCGCCCGGTCGCAGATGTCGCCCTGGACGAGCCGGAAACGGGGGTCGCCCTCGAACTCGGCGAGGGTGGCCTTGTTGCCCGCGTACGTGAGGAGGTCGTAGACGGTGACCTCGTCGTCGGTGGTGGCCAGGATGTGGCGCACGTAGTTCGAGCCGATGAAGCCGGCGCCCCCGGTCACGAGCAGTTTCACAGGGAGTGCAGGCTATCCGCGCCCCGCGGCGGCCCCGTCGTCCCAGTGTGCGGTCGACCCGGTCGATCGGAGCTCCGACCGGCCCGGCGCGTGGCGGTGGCCCTAGCCGAGGTCGACCACCGAATCGTCGCCCAGGACCACCCGGGTGGCGCGGGGGCGCTCCGCGCTGCGGGTGACCTCGGCCCGGCGGCCGATGAGGGAGTCGGTGATGCGACCGCCGTCGATGATGCGACTGTCCTCGAGCAGGACGGAGTGCTCGACCTCCGAGTTCACGACCTCGCAGTCGTGGTAGATCGCGGTGAACGGGCCGATGTAGGAATCGACGATACGGGTGCCCTCGCCGATGATCGCCGGTCCCCGCACGGTGGACCGCTGGATCCGCGCCCCGGGCTGCACCACCACCCGCCCGTCGATGCGGCTCTCCTCGTCGACGGTGCCCTCGATGCAGCGGTCGAGCGTCTCGAGGATCAGCCGGTTGGCCTCCAGCAGGGGCGTCAGCTTGCCGGTGTCGATCCACCAGCCGTCGAGCACCTGGGACCGCACCTGGTGGCCCTGGTCGAGCAGCCACTGGATGGCATCGGTGATCTCCAGCTCGCCGCGCGCCGACGGCTCGATGGCCCGCACGGCGGTGTGGATGTTGCGGTCGAACAGGTAGACGCCGACGAGGGCCAGGTCCGACGGCGGCTCGGCCGGCTTCTCGACGAGACGCACCACCGCCCCCGTCGTGTCGAGCTCGGCCACCCCGAAGCGCTGGGGATCGGGCACCTTGCACAACAGGATCTGGGCCACGGCGTCGCCCCGGTCGGCCTCGAAGTGGTCGACGAACTCCTTGACCCCCTGGTGCAGGAGGTTGTCGCCCAGGTACATGACGAAGTCCTCCCCACCGAGGAAGTCGCCGGCGATCAGCACGCAGTGGGCCAGGCCGAGGGGCGCCTCCTGGGGCAGGTAGGTGACCTCGAGCCCCCAGCGGGAGCCGTCGCCCACGGCCGCCTTGATCTCGTCGCCGGTGTCGCCGATGACGATGCCGACCTCGGTGATCCCGGCCGCCGCCATGTCCTCGAGCCCGTAGAAGAGGATCGGCTTGTTGGCCACCGGTACCAGCTGCTTCGCGCTGGTGTACGTGATCGGCCGCAGCCGGGTGCCGGCCCCGCCCGACAGGATCAGGCCGCGCACGGCTGCTCCCTCCCGGTCCGGGGCGTCAGCACGACGGTGCGACCGGTGCACGTGCGCCGGTGGTGGTGGGGGCCGCCGTGGCCGCCGCCTTGGCCGCCGTGGTGGCGGTGGTGGCGGGCGACGCGCCGGGCGCGTCCTTGACGCCGACGAAGCCGCTTCCGGTGGTGAGGACGAGGTCGCCGCCCTTGAGCGAGCCGTCCTCGACGAGGCGGGACCTGCCGTCCACGTAGGCCTGGAGGAGCTGGGCCTTGGGAAGCTGGCCCTTGCCGTAGCGGATCACCGTCTGCGGGTTGGACGCGGAGGGGGCGTCGCCCGTGCCGGCCACGCCGAAGTCGGCGCGGGCCAGCGCCTTCGCCGCGTCGCCCGCCTGGCCGTCGGCTCCCGTTCCGTTCAGCACCCGCACCCGCACGGTTCCGGGCAGCACCTTCGGCGGTGCGGCCGCCCCAGCCGGGTCGGCGGGCGGCGGTGCCTTGCCGATGAGGCGGTCGATGATCTGGCTCGCCTCGGGCTGCTTGAGCTTGAGCACCGAGGCGCCCCGCTCACGGGTCCCCACCGTCGGCAGCGGGAGCATCTCCACCGCCTCGGGCTCCAGCGAGTGGAACCGCTTGGCCAGGCGGAGGATGTCCTTGGTGGAGAAGGCGTCGTCGATCTTCACGTTCGGCACGGCGCTGCTGATGATCGAGTTGAGCCGGACCGGGTTGCGCCCGACCTTGGAGGCCTTGCCGAGCACCCGGCGGATGAAGCTCTGCTGGCGTTCGATGCGCCCGAGGTCGGCGGTGGGGTCGATCCGCCACTTGCCGCTCTCGAAGTACTCGTAGTTCCGGCTGCGGACGTAGGACAGGGCGGTGTTCCCGTCCATCTTCACGCACCCCGGGTTGGCCACGTTGAGCCCGCTCTTCTTGTCACGGGCGGGCGAGGGGAAGTAGATGCTCACCCCGCCGATGGCGTCGACCAGACCGCGGAAGGTGTTGAAGTCGACCTGCGCGTAGTGGTCGATCTCGATGCCGAGCTGGTCCTTGATGGTGGCGATGAGGACCTGCGGGCCCTTCTCGAACGCCGAGTTGATGCGCCGGGGCGACGTGCTCTTGCCGTCTGAGATGACCACCGAGAGGTCGCGTGGTATCGACATGAGGGCGGCCTTCTCGGATCGCGGATCGACGTGCAGGACGATGATGGTGTCGCTGCGCTCGCCACCGACCAGCGATTGGTCGCCGAACTGCTCGGCCTCATCGGCCGAGATCTGCTCGCGACTGTCCGATCCCACGAGGAGGACGTTCATCGGCTGGCCCGGGTCGTCGTCGCCGCAGTTGCGGAGCACTTCGCACAGGGCCACCTTGTCGACCTTGCCGAACTGCCACTTCAGGTAGGCGTAGGTGACGCCGGTGAACACCAGGCAGAGGGCAACGAACACGTTGACCCCGATGAGCAGCCGACGGGGCCACCGGCGCGGGTGGGCGACCGGGGATTCGTTGGCCACGAAGGCCGAGGCTAGCAGCGCGCCCTCGGCGACCCGGGGTCATCCGGGGCTCCGTCAGGAGACCGGAAGGCCCAGCGAACGGCTGATGACGAGGCGCTGGATCTCGCTCGTCCCCTCGCCGATCTCGAGCACCTTGGCGTCCCGGTAGAAGCGGCTGACGGGGAACTCGTCCATGAACCCGTACCCCCCGAAAACCTGCGTCGCCTCCCGGGTCGCGGTGACCGCTGCCTCGGTGGCGAACAGCTTGGCGATGGCGGCCTCCCTCGTGAACGGGCGTCCGTTGTCGCGCAGCCACGCCGCCCGGTAGGTGAGGAGCCGCGCCGCGCCGGCGGCCACGACCAGGTCGGCGCACTTGAAGGCCACGGCCTGGTTGGCCCCGATCGGGCGCCCGAAGGCGGTGCGGTCGGCGGCATACGCGGTGGTGAGCTCGAGGCAGGCCTCGATCACGCCGAGGGCCAGGGCGGCCAGAGCCACGCGGCCCTCGTCGAGGACGGCGAGGAACTGGGCCATCCCCCGCCCCCGCTGGCCGAGGAGGTTGGCGGCCGGCACCCGGCAGTCGGTGAACAGCAGGCCGTGGGTGTCCGACGCGTGCCAGCCCATCTTCCGGTACGGCGCCAGCACCTCCATTCCGGCCGTTCCCGCCGGGACGACGATGGTGGAGATCTCGCCCGGTCCGGTCCGGGCGGTGACGTTCACCAGGGCCGTGATCGGGGTCCCCGAGTTGGTGATGAAGCACTTCTCGCCGTTGATGACCCACTCGTCCCCGTCGAGCTCGGCCCGCGTGGCGGTGGCGCCGGCGTCGCTGCCGGCCCCGGGTTCGGTCAGGCCGAAGGCGCCCAGTGCCCGTCCTCCGCACAGGTCGGGCAGCCACCGTTCGCGCTGCGCGTCCGTGCCGAAGCGGAAGATGGGATTGGCGCCGAGGCCCACCGCCGCTTCGAGCGTGACGGCCAGGGACTGGTCCGCGCGGGCGATCTCCTCGATGGCGACGCACACGGTCGTGAGATCGGCGCCGGAGCCGCCGTACTCCTCGGGGAACGGCAGGCCGAACAACCCCAGGCGCCCCATGGAGAGCACCGTCTCCAGCGGGAAGGTGTGGTCGCGGTCCCAGGCCTCGGCGTGCGGTGCGATCTCGGCGCGGGCGAAGTCCCGCACGACACCCCGGAACGCCTCCTGCTCGGCCGACAGGTCGAAGTCCATCCGGCCCGCAGTTCTAGCGCCTGAGGGCGGTCACGGCGCTCGCCCCCTCGGAGGCGAACCCTCGTGGACGCGGCGGCACCGCCCGTAGGCTCCGGGCCTTGCCCGAACAGTCTCCGCTCGCCGTCGTGGGCGGCCGCCTGGCCACCGGCCTCGTCGACGTGACGTCCGACCTCGGCGCCCTGGACGGCCCGGGCTTCTGGGCCGTCGTGATCCCGTTCGAGGGACCTCCCACCTGCGCCCGCTTCGACCAGGTGCGCCCGGCCACGCCCTGGCCGGGCCGGCGCTGGCTGGGACCGGCGCGCCGCTCGTGGCGGACGTCGCTGGGGCAGGGCGAGTTCCGGGCCGGTGTCGAGGGGATACGGGCCGCCATCGCCGAGGGCGACGTCTACCAGGTGAACCTGACCCGGCGGCTGTCCGCCCCGGCGCCGCCCGGTGCCGACGTGGCCGCTCTCGGCGCCGCCCTGGCGGCCGGGAACCCGGCGCCGTACTCGGCCGTCGTACGCGTGCCGTCGGCCGGCCTGCACGTCGCATCGGCGTCGCCCGAGCGATTCCTGCGCCGCTCCGGCCGCGCCGTCGAGTCGCGGCCCATCAAGGGAACGGCCGCCTCCGCCGAAGCCTTCCTGCCCAAGGACCGGGCCGAGAACGTCATGATCGTCGACCTCGTGCGCAACGACCTCGGACGGGTCTGCGAGTACGGGTCCGTGACAGTCCCCGATCTCTGCCGGGTCGAGCCCCATCCCGGGCTGTTCCACCTCGTGTCGACGGTGGGCGGCACGCTGCGGCCGGACGTCGGCTGGCCCGAGCTGGTGGACGCCGTGTTCCCGCCCGGCTCGGTGACCGGCGCGCCGAAGCTGGCGGCCATGGACGCCATATCCAAGCTCGAGCCGGTCGCCCGGGGCCCGTACTGCGGCGCGGTCGGCTGGGTCGACGGCGACGCCGGCGTGGGCGACCTCAACGTGGCGATCCGCACCCTGTGGCTGGAGGCGGGCGAGGTGCACCTCGGCACCGGCGGCGGCATCACCTGGGACTCCACGCCGGGCGGCGAGTGGGAGGAGACCGAGCTCAAGGCCCGCCGGCTGCTGGCGGTGGTCTCCACGTGAAGGTGTGGATCAACGGGTTGCTGGCCGGCGAGGCCGACGCCGACCGCGCCGTCTCGGTATTCGACCACGGGCTCACCGTGGGCGACGGCGTGTTCGAGACGCTCAAGACCTACGGCGGCCGCCCGTTCGCCGTGCGGCGCCACCTCGACCGCCTCGCCGCCTCCGCCGCCGGGATGGGCCTGCGGGGCGTGCCGCCGGCCGGCGTGCTGCGCGCCGCCCTCGACGAGGTGGTGGCGGCCAACGAGCTCGACGACACTGCGCTGCGGATCACGGTCACCAGCGGACCGGGACCGCTCGGCTCCGCCCGCGGCGGCGGCGAGCCGACCGTGGTCGTCGCGCCGGGCCGGCTCCCGGCCCGAGCGGACGCGGTCGACGTCGCCGTGGTGCCGTGGCCCCGCAACGACCGTGGCGCCCTCGCCGGTCTCAAGACGACGTCGTACGGCGAGAACGTCGTCGCCCTGGCCTGGGCGCGCGACCACGGAGCCGGCGAGGCCGTCTTCGCCAACCTGGCCGGCGACCTCTGCGAGGGCACGGGCTCCAACGTCGTGGTGGCGGCCGGGCCCAGCCCGCTGCTGCGCCTGCAGTCAGACGAGCGCCTGATCGCGCTCGTGCGCCGCGGCAACAACGCCGCGTTCGAGACGCTCGTGTCGCGCTACCAGTCGCGCCTGCTGGCCTTCTGTCGCCACATGCTCGGCTCGCGCGAGGACGCCGAGGACGTCCTGCAGGAGGTCTTCGCCGCCTCCTTCAACGCGATCGTCGCCGACGACCGGCCAATCCACGTGCGGCCCTGGCTGTATCGCATCGCGCGCAACCGCTCGCTGAACCACCTGCGCCGCGTCCAGCCGATCGGCGTGGACTCGATGGACATCCACATGTCCGAGGCCGGCCTCTCGACCGCCGACAAGGTGCACAAGCGCGAGGACTTCCGGCTGCTCGTCGCCGACGTGCAGGACCTGCCCGAGACGCAGAAGACCGCGCTGCTGCTGCGCGAGATCGACGCGCTGTCCTACGAGCAGATCGCCGAGGCGATGGAGACGACGATCC
>DATAIT010000012.1 GCA_036262515.1 Acidimicrobiales bacterium
GCCCGAGCCGCAGATGGCCGCCACCGCCCGGCGCTGGCCGTCGGTCAGGGACCGTCCCAACCGGTCCTCGGCCGCCACCACCGATCGTGCCACCACCGCCGGCGCCACCGCCGCCCGGTTCTCCGACCCGGCCAGGCGGGCGGCCACCTCCTCCACCGCCGCCTCGGCCGCCACCACCGAGGCCGCCACGTACGCCCGGCTGCGGGCCGCCGGCGTGCCCACCAGAACCAACGCCTCGGGGTCCTGGACGACGGCCGCCACGGTTGTCTCCAGCTCGGCCGGGTCGCAGCCGTAGAGGGCGGGTGCGGCCAGGCGCACCACGTCGGCGCGGGTGAAGGCCTTGCGCCCGGCCAGCGCCCCGCCGGGGCCGAGCAGGGACCGCACAACCTCGACGCGCTCGCCGGCGCCCAGGGTGCGCAGGGGCCGGGCATCGCGCTCGTTGACCAGGCGCAGGCGCGTACGCAGCTTGGGAGTGGGCCAGTCGATGCGGTCGAGCTCGCCCAGCCAGCGCACCAGCAGCGATTCGGTGGGCTCGGCCGACTTGGGGGCGCGGGTGCGGCGGGCCGCGATGCCCCGGGCCCGGTAGGAGGAGAACCCCGACGACTCCATGGCCAGGTCGATCTCGTCCCGGCGGGTGGAGAAGGCGTCGCAGACCTTGGCAGGGATGCCGGCGACGGCCCAGTGGTCGAGCTTCCCCGACGGCCCGGCGTCGGGAACGATGGCGTAGCCCCGGCGCACCGCCTCCGCCGCGCCGGCCAGGCGCCCGGCCATGGTGGCGGCGTGGGTGACGTCGCGCACCAGGGCGGTGTCGAGGCCCTTCCAGCCGCCGGCGCCGTCGAGCATCTCGGTGAGGTTGGCCACCAGCACGTGGTCATGGGGAGCCGGGTCGCCCGCGCGGGAGGTGGCGTGGCGGGTCCGTGCCCACACCAGCCCGGCCGTCCCGCACCGGCGCTGGGCCTTGCCTCGCCGTCCCCCCTGGCGGGACGTCCAGGACTCGAGGAAGGCCAGAGTGGCGTCGGTCTCGGCGTCGAGGATGGCGTGCATATCCTCGGCCCGGCCCACAAGGCCGAGCACGGCCACGGACTTGTGGGCCGCCACCACCAGCTCCACCCCCGGGCGGCGGGTGGCCACCAGCCGGGTCCCAGAGATGGGGGTCACGGGCTCCGCCGGGGCCGAACAGTGCCTCGTAGCCGGCCTCGTCCACCGCTCCCTCAAGGCCAAGTCGCTCGGCCAGCTTCCCGCCCCAGGCGAGCGGCGTCTCGCCCCTCGAGGCGTAGTAGCCGAGGGCCTGGCCGGGGTGGTCGTCGTCCCGGCCCAGCACGGTGGCGCGGTGGTAGTCGACCGAGTCCATGCCCATCCGTCGGAACCAGGCCATCGCTCACCGTCCTGCGCCAGCAACCCGGAGGGGTTGCAATCGTCTTGGCGCAGTTGGGAGTTATGGCCGTCCGCCGGCCGTCGTCCACGACTTCGTGGTGGCCGGTCAGTGGCGGTCACCGATGGTGCACCGGACCGGTGGTCGCTGAGAAGCGCCGCGAGATTCCGATCGCGAGCGGGCCTCTCTCTTCCGGGACCGTTCGTCGGGAGGAGTGGCGCCACGCAGTCGGTCACAACCGGCTCTGGCGGTCACTCACGGCTCATCCGGCCGGAGATTTCCGAAGAAGCGCCGCGAGATTCCGGCCGTGAACGGGCTTAGCCGTACGTGACCATTCCCTCACGAAGGAGTCCCGCCATGCCCGTCTCCGTCGCTGCTGCTGCGCCCGACCCGAGCCCCAGCGGCTCATCGACCTCACCACCTTGGCCCGTTGGCTGGGCGTGGAACCCCGCCACATCCGCCGCCTCGTCGCCGAGCGGCGCATCCCCTTCATCAAGTGGGGCCACCTGGTGCGCTTCGACCCCGTGGAGATCCGGCGCTGGATCGACCAGTACCGCCGCCACCCCGGCCGGCCGGCCTGAGCGTCGCAGCGCAGCCGTACCATCGTGCCCAGCCCGCTGGGCCTCGCCGTTCACTCGGCCTCGACCACCTGCAGCACGGAGGCCACCCATGCCGGCACGACGCCGCTTCGGATCGGTACGCCGCCTTCCTTCGGGAC
>DATAIT010000013.1 GCA_036262515.1 Acidimicrobiales bacterium
GGATGTCGCCCACCTGCCAGGTGACCGGCTGTGACGTGGTGGCCCGCTTGGAGACCGACCACCGCCTCGACTGGGCCGACACCCACATGACCCTGCTCGAGTGGCTCGAGCGCATGTGCACCGCCCACCACGACAAGAAGACCTACGAGGGCTGGGCCCTGGTGGCCGGCAAGGGCAAGCGGGACATGGTGCCGCCCGACGACCCCCGGCACCCGAAGAACCAGGACCCGGGCGGATGAGACGGATCGCCCACCCCAGGACCCGGCGAAATCCATCTGTGTCCACCACGCCGGTAGGAGACACCTGAACGACATGGAGACCAACGAGGAGCTCGAGACCGGCTACGGGCCGTCACCGCCGCCGGGAGACAATCTCTGCAACGACTACTCCGAAGGATTGGTCGCCGGCTACACGGCGCTGGCCGAAGCTCGAGACCAGCGGGTCCTGGTGGACGACGAGCTGGCGCTCACGGACGGCGGGTCTCCCTCCCTGTTCGTCAACATCGCCGTTGTCCGTCAACCGCTCACCGAGGAGGACTGGCGGCGGGCGGCCGAACGGATGCATGCCTTCTACGACGAGGTCGGCGGCGGGCCGTACCTCGTGTTCTCGGCCTGGCCGACGCCCGACCTCACGTCGCTCGGCTTCGGCCGGGTGGGCCATCCGCCGCTGATGTTCCGCCCGGTCGGTCCGCTCGCGAGCACGCCGATCGAAGGGTTCGACGTGCGTCCCGTGGTCGACGCCGAGACGGCCCACGACTGGGAGAAGACGCTGGTGGAGGGCTTTCCCCTCACCGAGCTGGCCCCAGTGCAACCAGGTTGCATCCTGCCCGTCGACGCCGTCGCCGCAGGATCATGGCGGCACTGGGTCGGTTACCTCGACGAGCGCCCAGTGGCCACGTCCTCCGCCAATGTCGGGAGCCACCACGTCGACGTGGAGTTCGTCGCCGCCGTAGAGGCGGCCCGCGGGAAGGGCATCGGACGGGCCATCACGGCGACCGCCACGCTCGCCGACCCGGCGCTGCCGGCCATGCTCGTGGCCAGCGACATGGGGCGCTCCGTGTACGAGCGTCTCGGCTATGTCACGTTCCTCCGGTTCACCCTGTGGGAGGGACACCGCCGAGCGTGAGCCGGCACAGCGATGCCACCAGCCGGGCGCTACGGCAGGCTGGCCAGGAATGCGGCCTCGACGTCGAACGCGGACCGGTTGTCGAGGGCGCAGACGGAGCCGGCCAGGACGGCAGCAGCCGACTCGCGTTCGGGAGCCGAGAGGGACAGGGCAGCCAGCAGCGTCGAGGGATCCCAGGCCAATGGCACCGCACATTGGAAGAGCGCGCCGTGACGGTTGCGGCGCTGGGCGATCCCGACGACCTTCCGACCGCCCACGGTGACCTCGCCCGGTCCCAGACCGGCGAAGCACACCGTCGGCGACAGTGCGTTGCGCACGATGGCGCCGCGGTGGACGACGCCTCCGGGAACGCCGAGGGCGGCGAGCGTCGACGCCCACACCTCGCCCAGCCACCAGGCTGCTCGTCCCACGTCGGCGTCCCACAGCACGTCACCGGCAGGGACCACCACGTCGGCCCACACCGTGCGGCCCGGTTCCACGAGCACCGCTCCCCCCCCGCTGCGCCGGCGGGCCACGTCGAGGCCGGCGGCTCCGGGCACGACGGCGTCGGCCGGCTGGGTCGATCCGAGCACCACGGCGGGGCGCACCACCTCGCACCACGTCACCGACCGCTGGGCCCACCGCACCTCACGTGCGTGAAGCGACGCGGCCGAGCCGGAGCGGCGCGTCGAGGCGAAGGACGGAGGGGCGCGCAGCGTCAGGCCGACAGGGGCGCCGAGGCGGGACTGCCCAGGTACGGCTCCCAGTCGGGGTGGACGGACCCGTTGGCCACCAGCGCCCAGCTGCCGGGACGGGGCTGGGCGGGCACCCGGCGCAGGCTCAACGTGGTGTCGGCCAGGAGGTGGTCCTCCTTGCGCATGTTGCACGGACGGCACGATGCAACCACGTTCTCCCAGGTGTGCGTCCCGCCTTTGCTCCGGGGCACCACGTGGTCGATGTTCTCGGCCGTGGCGCCGCAGTACTGGCACCGGTGGCCGTCGCGCGCGAACACGGCTCTCCGGTTCAGGCCGATCCGGGCCTGGTACGGCACCTTCACGTAGTAGGAGAGGCGCACGACCGACGGCTCGGCGAAGGTGGCCCGCTCCGAATGGAAACTGCGCCCTGTGGAGGAGACGAGCTCCGCCTTTCCCGACAACGTCAGCACCAGCGCCCGCCGCGTCGGCACGACACAGAGCGGCTCATACGAGGCATTGAGGATGAGCGCCCTGGACACCTCTCGAACCTACCGAGAGGGTGGCCGTGGTGGCACTCGCATTTCAAGAGGCTACCGCAGCAGGTGCCGGTACCTCCGGCACCATTCGAGGTAGCCCACCACGTCGCGGCCATGTGGCTTCGACCCCGTTCCCCCGTACATCGTCTCCAGCCGGAAGGCCAGATAGGCCCGGTCCGGCACGGGAAGATAGGGGCGGCGGCGCCACCAGCCGGGTGGCGCCAGCACCATGAGCTGGCGCACCGCCGTCGACCACAGGTGCGGGCGGGTGACGACCGCAGCCGTGGCGCAAAGCCACGAGCCGGAACGAGCCGGCGCTCCGGCAGCGCTCACCCCGCCGTCACCGGGGGTCCGCCAGGAGCGGCTCGCCGAGGCCCCGCCAGCCCACGGCGGCGGCACCCACGAGGGGCCCGAGGGCTCCCAGGCCGGCGGGCACGACCCGGGCGTCACGCGAGAACGAGAGGCGGGCCGAGCGGTCGAGCTCGGCTTGGGCGGCGGCGAAGAACGGGGCCTCGAAGCCGAGGGCCACCGAGCCGGCGACCACGGCTAGGCGCAGGTCGAGCAGGTTGGCCACCGACGCCACGGCCCGGCCGACGAGCGTGCCGGTGCGGGCCACGACGTCGGGTTCGGCTTCCTCCGCCGGCCGGCCCGTCAGAGCGCGGATCGACGGCCCCGACGCCTCCGCCTCCAGGCAGCCGAGGGCGCCGCAGGCGCACCGGCGCCCCCCCGGGACGACGATGACGTGGCCGATGTGGCCGGCATTTCCAGCCGCTCCGTCGAGCATCCGTCCCCCGAGCACGATCCCCCCGCCCACGCCGGTGGACACCACCATGGCGAGGTAGTCGGCCACGCCCTGCGCCGCGCCGCGCCAGCCCTCGCCGAGGGCGAGCGCCTTGGCGTCGTTGTCGACGAACGTGGTCAGCCCCGTCAGGGCGGCGAGGCGCGCCCGCAGTGGGAACCCCCGCCACGCCGGGATGTTGAGCGGCGACACCTCCTCGCCGCCCGCCGACATCGGCCCGCCACAGCCGACGCCGCACACGACCTCCGAGCCTCCGGCCACGCGTCGCACGGCGTCGGCCAGCGCCGAGAAGACCGACTCGGCGTCACCGCCCGGCGTCGGCACCTGGACGGAGCGGACGACCTCGCCGTCCCGGTCGACGGAGGCGGCCGCCAGCTTGGTCCCGCCCACGTCGACGGCGAGGGCGCACGGGCCGGCCACAAACGGACGGTACCCGCCGACTCCGGGACGCGCCGGCGGTCAGGCCCGGGACGCGTCAGCGACGCGCCAGTGGTCAGGCCCGGGACGCGTCAACGACGCGCCGGCGGTCAGGCCCGGGACGCGCCGGCGGTCAGGCCCGGGACGCGCCGACGGCAGGCCGGGACGCGCCGACGGCGGGCCGGGACGCGCCGACGGCGGGCCGGGCGGAGACGACCGTCCACGGTCGCCCGACGGCTCGCCGGGACCGGAGGCACCGCTGGGAAGGGACGCGCCGCCCGCCGGCTCGCCGGGACCGGAGGCGCTGGCGGCATCGCCGGGAAGGGACGCGCCGTCGTCACCCGGCCGGCCACACGAGGGACCGTCCGCCAGTCCGGCCTGGCCCGCCCGGACCGCTCGTGCCGTCTTCCCGGAGAGGGCCGGGCGGTAGGGTTTCCCTCCAGGGCCCACAGGGAGAGCGGCGTGGTGAGACAACGAGCGGCCGCAGGCATGTCCACCTTCGCCGACGGGTTCGAGGCGATCGTCGCCAACGTGGAGCGGCTGATCCAGGGAAAGTCGGAGGCCATCCGGCTGGCCGTGCAGTGCCTGGTGGCCGAGGGCCATCTCCTCATCGAGGACGTGCCCGGGGTGGGCAAGACGAGCCTGGCCAAGGCGCTGGCCGCCTCGCTCGGCTGCGACTGGCGTCGCATCCAGTTCACGCCGGATCTGCTGCCGTCGGACGTCACGGGCGTCAACGTCTACAGCCGGGCCAACGGCACCTTCGAGTTCCGCCCCGGTGGCGTGTTCGCCAACATCGTGCTCGGCGACGAGATCAACCGCGCCTCGCCCAAGACCCAGTCGGCCCTGCTCGAGGCGATGCAGGAACGCCAGGTCACCATCGACGCCACCACGTACGGCCTGCCCTCCCCGTTCATGGTGATCGCCACGCAGAACCCCATTGAGCACGAGGGCACGTACCCGCTCCCCGAGAGCCAGCTCGACCGCTTCCTCATGCGGATCCCGATGGGCTATCCCGACCGGTCGGCGGAGATCGAGATGCTCGAGCGCCACGGCGGCCAGGACGCCATGTCGGCCGAGGCCCTGGAACCGGTCACCACCACGGCGCGCGTCCAAGCCATGGCGACGGCGGCCCGGGCCGTGCACGTGGCCCCCGGGCTCAAGGGATACCTGGTCGACCTGGCCGAGGCGACGCGCCGCCATCCCAGCCTGGCCCTCGGCGTGTCGCCCCGCGCCACTCTGGCCCTCCAGGGCGCGGCACGGGCCCGCGCCGCCTCGGTGGGGCGGGAGTACGTCGTTCCCGACGACGTCAAGGTCCTGGCCCACCCGGTCCTCGAGCACCGCCTGGTCCTCACCCCGGAGGCCACCATCGGCGGCGCGTCGGGCGCCGACGTCCTGGACCAGGTGCTCGACACCGTCCCGGTTCCGGCCGGTCGGGGCTCGTAGGGCCAGGTGCTCACCCGCCGCGGGTGGATGGTGGCGCTCGGCACCCTGCTGCTGGGCATGACCGGGCGCCTCCTCGGGATCGTCGAGCTGTACATGCTGGCCGGTGCCTCCATCGCCTTGGTGGTGGCCGCCCTGGTGTTCGTCCGGGTCACGCGCTTCGATCTCGAGGCGACCCGTGAGCTGCGCCCGGCGCGCGTGCACGCCGGCGCCAACTGCCGCGTCGAGCTGGCGGTGCGCAACGTGGGAGCCCGGCGCTCACCCGTCCTGGCTGCGCGCGATCCCTTCGACGGCGGCCGGCGGTGGGCCCGGTTCCTCGTCGCCCCGTTGGCGCCCGGCGAGGTGGCCCGCGCCGCCTACCGGCTCCCCACGGACCGCCGCGGCATCTTCGACCTCGGCCCTATGGAGCTCCACCTCGAGGACCCGTTCGGCCTGGCCGCCAGCGCCCACGAGGCGGCGCCCGCCACCCGCCTGACCGTGTACCCGCGGGTCGACGCCGTCCCCCCACTGCCCCTCACCCGGGGCAACGATCCGCACGCAGGGGCCGACCATCCCACCGCCCTGGCCGCCAGCGGCGAGGACTTCTACGCCCTTCGCGAGTACGAGCTCGGCGACGACCTGCGGCGAGTGCACTGGAAGGCCACCGCCCGGCTCGACGAGCTGATGATCCGCCAGGAGGAGATGCCCTGGCAGGGCCGCGCCACCGTGCTGGTCGACCTGCGGCGCGCCGTCCACAGCCCGGCCTCGCTGGAGCTGGCCCTCAGCGCGGCGGCCAGCGTGGTGAGCGCCTGCTGGCACCACCGCTCACTCGTGCGCCTGGTGGCCACCGATGGCGTGGACTCGGGGTTCGCGGCCGGCCACACCCACGTCGAGGCCATCCTCGAGCACCTGGCCGGAGCGGCCGTCGGGCGGGAGGACACGCTCGGCTCCATCCTGTCGTCGCTGCGGCGGGAGGGGAACGGCGGGGCCCTGGCCGTCGTCACCACGGCGGCGGCGCCGACGGCCGATCTCGACCGGGTGGCGCGCCTGCGCGGCCGCTTCGGCAGCGTCACGCTCGTGCTGCTCGACCACTCGGTACTCGGGCCCAGCGTGCCCGGCCGGCCGTCGCCCCGGGTGGTCGTTCCCGGGATCCGCACCGTCGTGCGGGTGGGCACCGACCACCCCTTCGCCGCCGCCTGGACCGGTGCGTTCGCCGGCGGCGGGCGCCGCACGGCCGGCGCGACCGGTGGAGAGCGATGAGGGGCCTCGGGCTCGGCCCCGAGGAGAACCGCATGGCGGCCGAGGCCACGGTCGTGGCCACCGCCGCCCTCACCGGCCTCACCGTGGCGGTGGCCGTCGGGATGGGGCGACTGTTCGCCGGCGGCGACCACCTCGTCCCGCTGCTCGCCGCCGCCCTGGTCGGCCACGGCGCAATGTGGACCGGGCGTCGGCTCGGCGCACCCATCTCGGTCAGCGCCGGGGTGGCCATCGCCGCCGTGGGGTTGGCGGGCGTGTGGCTCCTGCTCCCGGAGAGCACCGCCTACGGGATCCCGGGCCCCGGCACGCTCACGGCCGTCCGGGGGGCGCTCAGCGACGCCTGGTCCCAGTTCGGCGACGTGGTGGCGCCCACGCCGCCCACCGACGGCTTCCTCCTCGCCGCCATGGCGGGCGTCGGGATCGCCGCCGTCCTGGCCGACTGGGCGGCGTTCCGCATGCGGGTCCTGTTCGAGGCGGTCGTGCCCTCGTTCACCCTCTTCGTGTTCACGGCCACCCTGGGCGATGAAGCCCGCCGCAGCTTCATGGTGGCCCTCTACCTCGTGGCCTTGCTCCTGTTCCTCGTGATCCACCGGGCCGGCCTCGAGTCCGAGGGGTCGTCGTGGTTCGCCAGCCGGTCCCGCGGAGGGGCCGGCACCCTCGTGCAGGGAGCGGCGGCGCTGGTGGGGGTCGCCGTGGTCGCCGCCGTCGTGCTCGGGCCGCGACTGCCGGGTGCCTCGGCCGACGCCGTCCTGGCCTGGCGCGACAGCGACCGCTCCGGGGGCAGCGGGCGCCGCACCACCGTCAGCCCGCTGGTCGACATCCGGGGGCGCCTGCTCGACCAGTCCACCACCGAGGTGTTCTCGGTGCGCTCGACGACGAGGGCGTACTGGCGGCTCACCTCCCTCGACACCTTCGACGGCCGGATCTGGTCCTCCGACGCCAGCTACCAGCAGATCGGGGAGCGCGTGCCGGCCGGGAAGGACACACGCTCGCCGGCGCGCACGGTGCGCCAGGACTTCACCATCCGGGCGCTGGCTTCCATCTGGCTGCCCGCCGCCTACCGCCCCGTGCGCGTTGCGGGCATCGATGACGTGAGCTACAACCCCGATCTCGGCAGCCTGATCACCGGCCAGGACACGACGGACGGATTCACGTACCACGTCGACTCAGCCGTGCCCTCCCCGACCGGCGACGAGCTCGGCGGCGCAGGCGCCCCGCTGCCAGACGCCGAGCGGTTCACGAGGCTGCCTCCGGTGTCACGACCCGTCGCCGAGCTGGCCCGGTCCATCACCCGGACGGGCGCCACGCCCTACGAGCAGGCCCTCGCCCTCCAGAACTACTTCCGGCGGGGCTTCGTGTACGACCTCAACGCCCCCGCCGGCCACGACGAGCGGGCCCTCGAGTTCTTCCTGTTCCGGAGCCGGCGCGGCTACTGCGAGCAGTTCGCCGGCGCCTATGCCGTGCTGGCCCGATCCGTCGGGCTTTCGACGCGGGTGGCGGTGGGCTTCACCCCGGGCGAGCTGGGCGGCGACGGGGAGTATCACGTGCGGGGCCTCAACGCCCACGCCTGGCCTGAGGTCTTCGTGGCGGGCGCCGGCTGGGTCGCCTTCGAACCGACCCCGGGGCGGGGCGCTCCCGGCGCCGAGGGCTACACGGGTGTTCCCGAGGCCCAGGCCGTGCCCCAAGACCCCAGCACGGCCACCACCGCCCAGCCGTCGACGACCGTGGCACCCGACGACACCGCGACACCGTCCACCACCGCCGCCCCGGACGCCCCCGAGTCCGACGGCGGGGCCGGGCGTGATCACCGGCCGCTGTGGCGCAACCCCGTCGTGGCCGTCGTGCTGGCTGCGGCGGGGCTGGGACTGGCCGCCTGCATCGCCGTGCCGGCGGCCAAGGCCTCCCGTCGCCGGCGCCGAAGGGCCCGGGCCGCGACGCCAGCCGACCGCGTCTGGGTCGCCTGGACCGAAGCGACCGATGCGGTGGCCCGCGCCGGCGCGCCGCGCCGGGCGGCGGAGACGCTCCACGAGCACGCGGCCCGAGCGGGCACCGCCGCCGTCCTCCCGTCGACGGCGGCCACCGCCCTCGCCACCCTCGCCCGTGACGCGTCGGCGGCCAGCTACGGCGTGGGCGCCATGCCCGACGAGGTGGCCGCGCGCGCCACCGCCCACGCCGGCGAGGTGGAGTCGGCGGTCAACGCCATGGCCACCCGTCGCCGGCGCGTCGCCTGGCTGCTTGACCCCCGCCCGCTCCTACCGGAGCGACGGCCGGACCCCCCGTCGATCGCCCCCCGCCGGCGCCGGGCCGCGGACCGGGGCGCGCGCCGCTGACCGGGCGACCTGCCCACGTGTCCGTCTGCTGCCTCCCGCCGCCGGAGGACGGAAGGCTCAGGAGCTGTCGTCGCGCTTGAAGCGCTTGTTCAGCCGGTTGCGCGTGTCGCCCAGGACGTTGGGAAAGCCGCGTTCGCGCACCGTCTGGGTGAGCTCGGCCCACCCCGCCCTGCCCATCTTTCGGAAGTTGCGCTCCAGTGACAGCGCGCACATCAACATGAGCAGGAAGGCGAAGAACCCGATGATCCGGTTCGAGGCGAACGAGAGGACCAGGAGGATGAAGCCGCCGGTGAGACCGAGGAAGGCCCACTTGGCGTTGCGGCCGGCGTGGCGATAGAGCGTCGTCTCGCTGACGCCCTTGGCGAAGGCCGGGTCGTGCTCGTAGAAGCTGCGCTCGATCTCGTGGAGGATCCGCTGCTCGTCTTCCGAAAGCGGCACCTGGCCGATCCTCCTGCCTTCCCGACGCACCTCTCCGGTCAGGCCATTCTCGCGCACGCCGGACAGCACAACAACGCGTCGGATCACCGCCCGGGCACCGAGCCGCCACCGGGTCCCCACTGGTGGTCGCCCGACTGGCGGACACCCACGCCGTCGTCCCCGAGCAGGGTGGCGGGGCCGACGGCGGCGGCGCCGAACCGAGCGCGCACGCCGTCCACGGCCCGGCTGGCCTCGCGCCACGCCGGCCCGTCCTCGCCCAATCGGAGCTGGCGCCCGGCGCCGCCGGGCACGAGATTGCTCACGCTCACGCCGAGAAGGCGTATGCCCGGGCCGGCGTCCACGCCGTCCAGCAGGTCGCCGGCCACGGAGGCGATGTCGGGGCCGAGGTCGAGCCCGTCGGCCACGGTGCGGGAGCGGGTGATGGTGGCGAAGTCGTTGAACCGCACCTTCACCGTCACGGTCCGCCCGGCCAGCGAGGACCCGCGCAGCCGGGCCGCCACCGCATCGGCCTGCCGCACCACTTCGCCGTGAAGCGCGGAGCGGTCGACGAGGTCCACCGCGAAGGTCTCCTCGTGGCCCACCGACTTGGCCGGGCGCTCGGGCTCGACCGCCCTGTCGTCGCGAGCCCAGGCCAGCTCGTGGAGATGGTGGCCGTTGGCCGCGCCGAGCCACGACACCAGCGCCTCGAGCGGGACGGCCGCCAGGTCGGCGACGGTGCGCACGCCTCGGGCGTGGAGGCGCTGCGCCGTGGCCGGGCCGACCCCCCACAGCTCGGTGACCGGGAGCGGGTGCAGGAACGCCAGCTCCTCGCCGGGCCGGACGACCACGACGCCCGGTCCGGGTTCGATCCCCGCGCGCGACGCCCGCGGCTTGGCGTGGCGCGACGCCAGCTTGGCCAGGAGCTTGGACGGAGCGACGCCGACCGAGCACCGCAGCTCGGTCTCGGCCCGCACACGTTCCCTGATGAGCGATGCGATGTGCTCGGCCGGCCCGAACAGGCGACGTGCCCCGGCGACGTCGAGGAACGCCTCGTCGAGCGAAATGCCTTCCACCAGCGGAGTGAACGACGAGAAGACCTCGTGGATGCGCCGGCTGTACCCCGCGTAGCGCGACATGTCGCCGTGCACGAACACCGCAGCCGGGCACATCCGCCGGGCGCGGGCCGACGGCATGGCGGAACGCACGCCGAAGGCGCGGGCCTCGTACGAGCACGACGCCACGACGCCGCGGTCGCCCGAGCCGCCGACGATCACCGGTCGGCCCGCCAGCGACGGGTCCCGCAGCACCTCGACCGACGCGTAGAACGCGTCCATGTCCACGTGGAGGATGGTTGGCTCCGCCGGGCGACCGGCCACGGGCGCGATTGTGGCAGGGTGGCGTCCCGTCCACCGCCCAGGAGGTCGGCGTGCACCGCAACGTGAGGGCCGTGGTCGAGGCCGGCAACGTGCTCGGCATCACCGTGCGCCCGAAGGAGTTCCCCGACTCGACGCGCACAGCGGTCGACGCCGCG
This sequence comes from Acidimicrobiales bacterium, assembly GCA_036262515.1. Lineage (GTDB taxonomy): Bacteria > Actinomycetota > Acidimicrobiia > Acidimicrobiales > JAHFUS01. Next base: position 10,506 of record DATAIT010000013.1, read on the forward strand.
CTGGCCATCGGCGTCGACCTCGGCCAGATCGTCAAGTCGCTGGTGTTCTGTGTGGACGGGGAGGTCGTGGTGGCGCTCATGTCCGGGCCCAACCTCCTCGACGAGGAGAAGCTGGCAACGGCGGCGGGCGGCGAACGGGCCTGGCGCGAGGATGCCGACACGGCCCGGGAGGCGACCGGGTTCCCGGTCGGGGGCATTCCCCCCTTCGGCCACCGCGAGCCGCTGCGCGTCTTCGTCGACGTCGACCTCCTCCAGTACGACGAGGTGTGGGCCGCGGCCGGGACGCCCCACGTCAACTTCCCCGTCGCTCCCGACGCGCTGGTGCGGGCCACCGCCGGGCTGGTGTGCGACCTGGCGCGGGCGGTCGCCTGACGCCTCACACGGTGCGTGCCGCAGGCCCTACCGACCTGTGCCACGCGTGGCCGGGACGACGCGGCGGACCAGGTCCCGGATGCCCCACAGGGTGACGAGGGCCATGGCCTCCGCGACGATGAGGCCCGACATCTTGGAACCGTCGCGTTCACGGTCGACGAAGACGATGGGCACCTCGGCCAGGCGGCCGCCCGAGCGGGTCACCCGATAGGCCATCTCGATCAGGAAGCCGTAGCCGTTGGCCCGGACGCGGTCGAGGTCGATGGCCCGGAGGGCCGACGCCCGGTAGGCCCGGTACCCCGACGTGGCGTCGGACAGCGGGAGACGCAGCATGGTGGTCGCGTACTGGTTGCCCCAGCGGGACAAGGCCCGCCGGTGGGCGGGCCAGCTCGGGATGGCCCCACCGGGCACGTAGCGCGAACCGATGACCAGGTCGGCGCCGTCCTCCACCGCCCGGAGCAACGACGGCAGAGCGGCCGGATCGTGGGAGAGATCGGCGTCCATGCCGACCACGGCCTCGAAGTCGCGCTCGAGGGCCCACTCGAACCCGGCCCGCACAGCAGCGCCGAAGCCCCGGCGCCCGGTGCGGCGCAGCACCGTCAGCCCCCCCAGCTCGTCGCCCAGCTTCTCGGCCAGGTCGGCGGTGCCGTCGGGGCTGCCGTCGTCCACGACCACCACATCGGCCTCGGGAGCGGCGGCCCGCACGAGGGGCAACAGGACGGTGATGTTGCCCGCCTCCTCGTACGTGGGTATCACGATGGCGGCGCGCACGGGCGGCCAGCATACGATTCGCCGCCGTGGCACTTCCGGAGGACCGACGGCTCTCGGCCATCCCGTCGCGCACCGCCCGGGTCCTCGCCTTCACCGCCATCCTGGTCGGCGGTGTGTGCGGCGCGCTCATCGGCTCGTCGTTCGTCCGCATCCAGTGCAAGGACGACTGCACCACGGCGAGCGGGATCGCCGGTGTGGTCGGCGCACTGGTCGCCTCGGTCGGCGTGGCCGTGGTGGCCGTGCTCGTGCTCCGCGCCATGGGTGAGTGGCGGCGGATCGCCGAACTCGAAGCGGCGGAGGCGGACGACCGCGCCGGCTCCTCCGACGCCGGCGTCTGAGTTGCGTCGGGTCCCCAGGCGCGGCCCTCAGCCGGCCAGCCGCAGGATGCGGAAGCCTTCGGCGTAGGCGACCCCTGCCACCTTCCCGCCCTCCTCGGCCCGCTGGTGGACCACCTGGCGGAGCCATTCCGCCGTCTCCCCCAGCTGGCTGGCGTGGCACAGCAGGGCCTGGGCCTTGGCCTCGATGGTTGCGGTGATCTCGACCCACAGGTCCGGCTCCAGCGTCCCCGACAGGTACACGGCGTCGACCTGGTGGGCGGGCCCGGCGTCGGGGAAGTAGTGCGGGTTGGCGGCGGCCGGGGCGACCGCGTCGAGCGTGGCCCACCCCACCTCCCGATGGTCGCGGTGGTTGAAGTAGCCGGAACCGAAGAACGTGGCGGTGGGGTCGGGGCAGACGACGACCTCCGGTCGCAGCCGCCGCACCAACTCGACCAGGCGAGCCCGGAGCGCCGGCGTGTTCTCGACCGCCCCGTCCGGGAGGCCGAGCAGGTGATGGGCCGCCACGCCGAGCACGCCGGCTGCCGCCTCCGCCTCCGTCGCCCGGCGGGCGGCCAGCTCCGCCGGCTGCACGGTCGGGTCGGAGGAGCCCTTGTCCCCGCTGGCGCAGATCACCACGTGCACCTCGCATCCGGCCGACGCCCAGCGGGCGATCGTGCCGCCGCAGGAGACCTCGGGATCGTCGGGGTGGGCGTACACCGCCAGCGCCCGGGAGGGGACGTCATCAACCGCTGCGGCCATGGGGCTCCTTCGATCGGGGCGGACGGGGGTGGTGGTCCGCGGGACGGGGCCGGCCGCCCCCCCCGACGGCGGCGGCGGCGCTGCTCACGGGGCGGCGGCGATGGCGGCAATCGCCCGGTCCACGCCTGCGTCGTCGACGTCGTGGTGGGTGACGAGGCGCACCACCCCGGGGGCGATGGTGCCGGCGAGGACGCCGGCCGCCCGGAGGTGGTCGAGGAGCCGGCCCGCGTCGGCGTGGCGCCAGGTGACGATGTTCGTACGCACTCGGCCCGGATTCCCCGATCCGGGCCACCGGTCCGCCACGGCCTCCGCCAGCCGGCGGGCCCGCGCATGGTCGTCGGCCAGACGCTCGACCATGGTCCGCAGGGCGACCAGCCCGGCCGCCGCGATGACCCCGGCCTGGCGCATGCCCCCGCCCAGCCGGGCCCGCTCCGCCCGCGCCGCGGCGATCACGTCCGCCGGGCCCGCCAGCACCGACCCGACGGGGGCGCACAGGCCCTTCGACAGGCACGACATGACGGTGGTCACATGCGACGCGTAGGCGGCGGCCGGTGTGGCGGTGGCCACCTCGGCGTTGAACAGGCGGGCCCCGTCCATGTGGATGGGCAGGCCGGAGAACGTCGATCGCAGCTGGGCGAGCGCGTCCAGCGGCCACGGGGTGCCGTCGGCCGGCATGTGCGTGTTCTCCACGCACAGCAGCGCCGGGCGGGGCTGGTGGTGGGCGGCGGCGTCCAACGCCCACGCCACGTCAGCGGGCGCGATGGTGCCGTCGTCGTCGGCCAGGGCGTGCAGGCGGACGCTCGCATTGCGCTCTGCCGCGCCGCCCTCGTAGATCACGACGTGCTGGCGGGCCCCGGCAAGCACGGTGTCGCCGGGGGTCGTCAGCACCCGCAGGGCCAGCTGGTTGGCCATGACGCCGCTGGGCACGTACAGCCCGGCCGACTTGCCCACCCGATCGGCGTACGCGTCCTCCAGGAGCCGGACGGTGGGGTCCTCGCCGTAGACGTCGTCGCCCACCTCGGCCGCGGCCATGGCGGTACGCATCTGCGGCGTGGGGCGGGTGACGGTGTCCGAGCGCAGGTCCACCATCCCGCCGGCCATGGCGCGCAGGCTACGGGACGCCTGCCGGACCGGCGCGAGACTGACCGCCGTGACCCCCGCCCCCGCGCCCGTGCCGGCGTCGGAGCTCCTGGAACTGGCCCTGAAGGCGGCGACCGCCGCCGGGACCCTGCTGCGCGAGGGCCAGGGGTCGGCGCCCGCCGACGTGTCCACCAAGACGAGCCTCACCGACATGGTGTCGGAGCTCGATCGCGCCAGCGAGGCGCTCATCGCGGAGATGATCCTCGGAGCCCGGCCCGGCGACGCCATCCTGGGCGAGGAGGGCGGGCTCACCGGAGCGGGGACGAGCGGCGTGCGCTGGGTGGTGGACCCCCTCGACGGCACCACCAACTACCTCTACGGGTATCCGGTGTGGGCCGTGTCCATCGCCGCCGAAGTCGACGGTGCGGTGGTGGCCGGCGTGGTGCGCGACCCGAACCACGACGACACCTTCAGCGCCGTGCGCGACCACGGCTCGTGGTGCAACGGACGCCGCCTCGGCGTCGGCGGCGCCGAGTCGCTCGCCACCGCGCTGGTCGCCACCGGCTTCGGGTATGAAGCCGACGTGCGGTCGCGGCAGGGCCGGGAGGTCGCACACCTCCTGCCCCGGGTACGGGACATCCGGCGGGGCGGGGCGGCCGCCCTCGACCTGTGCTGGGTGGCCGACGGGCGGGTCGACGCCTACTACGAGCGGGGGCTCCAGCCCTGGGACTGGGCGGCCGGGATGCTGGTGGCTTCGGAGGCGGGCGCCACCGTCAGCGTGCTCCCGGACGGCACGGCGGTGGTGGCGCCGCCGCAGCTGCACCAGCCACTGGTGGACCTGCTCGCCGACCCGTCGGGCTGAGAGCTCAGGCGAAGAAGGGGACCGCCACCCGGCGGAACTCGTCGCCCTTCACCAGCTTGAGCTCTCCGACCGCGTCGGCCAGCGGCACGCGGACGATCTCGTTGGCCTGCAGGGCCACCATGTGCCCGAAGGCGCCGTCGTGGACGGCTTCGATGGCGGCGATCCCGAAGCGGGTGGCGAGGACCCGGTCGAACGCCGTGGGTGTGCCGCCCCGCTGGATGTGGCCGAGGATGGTCACGCGGGTCTCGAACCCGGTGCGGTTCTCGATCTCCTTGGCGACGAGGTTGCCGACGCCACCGAGACGGACGTGGCCGAACTGGTCGACGTCGCCGGACTGGAGGGCCAGGGTGCCCTCCTTGGGGGCGGCGCCCTCGGCCACCACCACGATGGTGGCGTACCGGCCCTGCTCGTGGCGGCGCGTGATGCTGGCCGCGATCTCGGCGATGTCGAAGGGCTCCTCGGGGATGAGGATCTCGGCCGCCCCGCCGGCGATGCCGGCGTAGAGGGCGATCCACCCGGCGTGGCGGCCCATCACCTCCACGACCATGACCCGGTCGTGCGACTCGGCCGTCGTGTGCAGGCGGTCGATGGCATCGACGCAGATCTGCACGGCCGTGTGGAAGCCGAAGGTGAGCTCGGTGGCGGACAGGTCGTTGTCGATGGTCTTCGGCACGCCGACCAGGGCCACCCCCTCGCCGGCCAGCTTGTGGGCCACGCCGAGCGTGTCCTCCCCCCCGATGGGGATGAGGGCGTCGATGCGGTTGGCCTGCAGCGACTCCAGCGCCCGCTCCACCCCTCCGTCGACCTTGTAGGGGTTGGTCCGCGACGACCCGAGGATCGTCCCGCCGCGGGGCAGGATGCCCCGGCAGCGCTGGACGTCGAGCGGCAGCGTCCTGTTGTCGATGAGGCCCTTCCACCCGTCGGCGAACCCGACGAGCTCGTCACCCAGGTCGCGCTCGCCCTTGCGGACGACGGCCCGGATCACGGCGTTCAGACCCGGGCAGTCGCCGCCGCCCGTGAGCACTCCTACCCGCATGCATCGACCTCCCTGCCGTGCCCTCGCTCAAGGGGAGCCGACCGGCGCCCGACGAAGACTAGCGATGGCACGCCACCGGCCCGCCCGGCCCGTCCGCGCCCGGGCCGTGCTCGTCACCGTGGTGGCGGCGGCGGGCCTGGCCGCCGGCACGGTGCGGGCGCCGGCCGCAGCGGGAACCGACGACCCCCGGGCCCGTCGGACCGCCCTCCTCCTCCAGGCGGCAGAGCTGACCGACCGCCTCGAGGCGTCCGAGGCGGACGTCGTCGCCGCACAGCTGCGCCGGTCGCGAACGGCCGGCGACCTGGCCGCGCTGCGCAGCCGCATGCGGGCCCGCGCCGTGATCGCCTACATGCGCGGCACCGGGGCGTCCGTCGCCGCCCTCGCCGCTCCCCGTGTCTACGCCGAGCTGGTCGCCACGAAGGAGAAGGAGCTGGTCACCGGGTACAAGGCCGCGCTCGCCGGCGTGGACGTGGACCAGCAGCGGGCCGAGCAGGCCCGCCGGGGGCTGCGGGCCGCCCAGGACGAGCTCGTCACCGTGCAGTCCCAGCTCGACACCGTGATCGCGGCGGACGACGCCCGGCGGGCCGACGAGCTGCGCCGGGCCGACGAGGCCCGGCGCGCCGCCCTGGCCAGGCAGGCCGCCGCCCTCGCCGCCGCCCGAGGGCAGGCCCGCCTCGCCGTTGGTTCGCCGGCGTCGGCATCAGCCGGCGGGTACGCGCCCACCCCGCTGGACCCGGCCGCCCTCCTTCCCCGTCATCGGGCCGCCACGGACCGCCAGATCGCGCTCATGCGCCGGGTGACGTTCGGGCCCCTGCCCCCCGGCGCCGCGTTGCCGGCCGGCCTGGCCCGGACGGGCCAGCGCGTCGAGGGGAACGCCTCGTGGTACGGGCCGGGCTTCAACGGGCGGCCGACGGCGAGCGGGGCGATCTACGACCAGGAGGCGTGGACGGTGGCGAGCAGGGAGCTCCCCCTCGGGACGCTCCTGGCCGTGAGCCGCGGCGACCGCCGCGTGCTGCTCCTCGTGAACGACCGTGGGCCCTACGTGGACGGCCGCGTCCTCGACCTGAGCGCAGCCGCCGCCCGGGCCCTCGGCGTCGGCGGCGTGGCGCCCGTGTCGGCCGAGGTGGTCACCGCGCGGGCCCTGTGAACCGGTCGGTCATCCCGGATCGGCGGGAGCCGCCCACTGCTTCGGCTCCGTCGCCTTGGTGAGCAGGCCGACCTCCCGCTCGAAGTCGCCCACGTCCTCGAAGCCCTTGTAGACGCTGGCGAAGCGGAGGTAGGC
>DATAIT010000014.1 GCA_036262515.1 Acidimicrobiales bacterium
CGAAGGAGATGTGGTGACGTTGCCGATCGTCGCAGGGGCGCGCACCGACGCGACCGTCGTCAGCCTGCCGGCGTCGATCTCGAGCCGGTGCAGGTCGACGTGGTCGCCGTGGTCGGCGGTGAAGAGCAGTGCGCCGCTGGCCGTGAAGACGGCCTCGCCCACATGTGCGGCAGACTCGTTCGCCAGGATCGGGCGCAGGTCACGGCCCTCGTTGTCGGCGATGGCCAGGGTTGCGGAGCCGTCGTCGTTCGTGTCGGAAGAGACGATGCTGCGGCAGGCCGGGTGGTAGACGGCCGCCTCGTGGTGGGCCAGGAAGCTGATGTCGCGCCAGTCGCTCCCGGTGACGTCGCGCTTCTCGAGTTTGCCCTCCGACGTCACGCGCAGCACCGCCGTCCCCACGGGCCGGGAGAGTATGAGCTGTCCGTCCCCGAGCGACGTGGGCGCTGCCCCGCCGCTGAGTGCGATGGTCCCGCCGACGACGACCCGATCGCCGTTGCCGGCCCACTCGATGCGGCCGTTCGTGCGGGGAGCACGAGGCACCCGTCAGGTATCGAGGCGGGCGGCGGTCCCGGAGGCCCCGGCCATCACGGGCCGCGGCCCGGCCACACCGACAGCGGGAGCGGACAGACCGACTGACGCCCTGCCGTCGAGGGACTCGCCCACGCAGCACCGGTGCCCGGCTGCCCGGCCGGGCAGGGCCGCGCCCGAGGCCGGCCCGGCTGGTGCACCCCGAGCCCGGTCCCGGTGAACCCGCCGGCGCTGCCGGCGCGACAAACCCTGTGCATCCGCCGGATGCGCGCAGCGGCCGGGAAGGGACCACCATGGCGCCAGTGGAACGCAGCGACGCGGAGCTGCTCGGCGCGGTGGCCGATGGCGACCGCGAGGCGCTGCGCCTGCTCCACGACCGCCACGCCGCCTGGATCCGCTCCCGCCTGCGCCGGCGCTGCGGGGACGACGACATCGTGCTCGACGCGTTGCAGGACACGTTCGTGGCCGTGTGGCGGGGCGCGGCCGCGTTCGACGGCCGGGGCGAGCCGGCGGCGTGGATGTGGGGCATCGCCATCCGCCGACTCATCGGGGTGCTGCGAAAGCGCAGCCGTTGGGCGCCGGTCGGCCCGCCGTCGCACGAGGCCGCCACGGAAGAGGCTCTCGTCGTCGACGCGGCCGAGCAGGTGCTTCTCGGCGTGGAGCACGGCGACCTCGGAAGCGCCCTTCGCCTCCTGTCGCCCGAGCTGCGGGCGGTGGTCCAGGCGACCGTCCTCGACGGGCTCACGACCCGCGAGGCGGGGCGGCTGCTCGGGATCCCGTCCGGGACGGTCAAGACGCGCATGATGCGCGCCAAGGCACAACTACGAGGGGCGCTCGCATGAGCGGCGCAGAAAGACGATGGACCATGGGCTCGAACCTTGCGTGTGAAGGGACGGTCGGCGGATGACGGCGTGGCACGTTCCCGGCGACGTCCTCGCCACCTTCGCCACCGATCCGATCGCGCTCGACGATGTCACTGCCGCGTCGGTCGAGTCGCACGTCACGAGATGCGGCGCGTGCCGCTCGGCCGTGGCCGCCGAGGCCGACCCGGTCGTGCTGGAGCGGTCGTGGCAGGCGGTGGTCGATGCCGTGGATCGTCCCCGGTCCGGCCTGTTCGAGCGCGTGCTCGGCCGGCTCCTGTCGAACGAGACGGCCCGCCTTGTGGCTGCCACCCCGGCACTGCGAGCGGTCTGGCTCGCAGCCGTGGCCGCCGTGATCGCCGGCGCCGTCCTGCTCAGCCGCACGACCGGTTCACCGGCGCCGTTCCTCGTCGTCGCCCCGCTCGTGCCCCTGGTCGGGGTGGCCGGCGCCTTCCGACCGGACATGGAACCGGGCGGAGAGGCCGCCGCCGCCGCCCCCTTGGCGACCGGAGGGCTCCTGTTGCGACGGGCCCAGGCCGTTTTGACGGCGTCGCTGGCCCTGCTCGGCACCGCATCGGTGGCCCTTCCTGGCGTCGAGTGGCAGGCGGCAGCGTGGCTCCTGCCGGCCCTGTTCCTCACGCTCGCATCGCTATCGATGTCCACGTGGATCGCGCCGCGACACGCGGTCGCCGTGGCTGCGTCGGCTTGGCTGGGGGTCCTCCTCCTCGTGTCCGTCGCCGGCCGGAGCGTCCGCCCCGTCGCCGACTCAGCGCTCTTCGCCGCCCCCGGCCAGGTGGCCTTCGCGGCGCTGACGGCAGCAGCAGCTGTCGCGCTGGTGTCCCGCCGCCACCATCTGGTCTGCCTGGAGGTCCGATGAACGCCACGACCGTCGCCGTCCGCCGGCTCGAGCGCCGGTTCGGGCACACCGTGGCGCTCGGGGGGATCGACCTGGACCTCGGAGCAGGGGTCACCGGCCTGCTCGGACCGAACGGGGCCGGCAAGACCACCTTGCTGCGGATCCTCGCCACCGTGTCGGCGCCGGATTCGGGCACGGTCGAGGTCCTCGGCCACGACCCGGCGTCGGCCGACGGCCGCCTGGCCATCCGTCGCCGGCTCGGGTACCTGCCCCAGGAACCGGGGTTCCACCGGGCCTTCAGCGCGTTCGAGTTCGTCGACTACGTGGCCATCCTCAAGGAGTGGGGCGACCGACGCCTCCGGCGTGACGAGGTGCGGCGCGTGCTGTCGCTGGTCGGCCTCGAGCCGGTGATGCACAAGCGCATCAGCACGCTCTCGGGGGGTATGCGCAGGCGAGTCGGCATCGCCCAGGCACTGTTGGGGTCGCCTGACCTCCTGATCCTGGACGAGCCGACGGCAGGACTCGATCCCGAGCAGCGCCTTCGTTTCCGCGAGCTCCTGGGCAGCCAGCCCGACGCCACCGTGCTGCTGTCGACGCACCAGACCGACGACGTGGCCGCCCTGTGTCACCACGTCGTCGTGCTGACCTCCGGGCTGGTGCGCTTCGCCGGCGCACCTCGGGAGCTGGCCCACCTGGCCGCCGGGCGCGTCTGGGTCGCGGACCACCGGCAGGCAGGCGCCGGCCTGGCCTGGGTCACCGCCGACGGCATGGTGCGCCACGTCGGAGACCCGCCGGAGGGTGCCGACCTCGTCGACCCGACGATCGAGGACGGGTACCTGCTGCTCACGGGCGCCGTCGCCGACAACGCGGCGGCCTGACGTGCGGCGCTACCTCGTCCTGGTGGTGGCCGTCGTCGGCGTGTTCGCCGCATCCGGCCTGCTCTTCGGGGGCCCGGTCTCCGGCCTGGCGACCATCATCCCGGTAGGAGCACTGGCGCTGGTGGCGCTGCGCAGCACGAGGCTGCGCAGCGGGGTCGACGTCGGCTGGTCCGTTCCCGCCGCCGTGATCCCCGCAGTGGACGTGGCGACGGGCGGCGGGCCGACCGCAGTGGC
>DATAIT010000015.1 GCA_036262515.1 Acidimicrobiales bacterium
GCCGAGCGGATGGACGCCGCCTACCGCGCCGCCGAGCCCACCACGTCGCCCGGTGATGCTGGCCAGGCACCGATCGTGAGACTGCCGTGACGGTGCCGGGTGACCAGGGCGCAGCGGCCTCGTTGCCGACTGCGAGCGCCGAAGAGGGCACAATGAATGGTGTGGACCGTGAACTCCGTGACTGGCTCCGCAGTCTGGCCGTGACGAGCGACGGCGCCGGGCCGAGAGCCGACCGGGCCGTGTTCAGCGCCGCCGCGGCCGACTACCTCGAGCGGATCTCGGCCGACGGCACGCTCAAGGCGGCGCTCAACGAGATTGCCACCGCCGAGCCCGACCTCGCCGGCTGACGGCGCCGCTCCCGAGAAATGCTGCTCGTCGATGAGTACGTCGCGCTGCCGGCGCTCGTCGGTAGGGCGCCCGAACCTGTCCAGGGCCAGGCGCTGGCCATGACGTACGGCCGCACCTACCGGCTCACCCGGGCGCTGCTCGATCCAGGCCCGGGCCGGCTCCAGGTGCGCGGCCGCCCGACCCGCTTGGTGGACGGCCTCTCGCCGGTCGACCAGCATACCCTCCACGAGCAGCTGGCCGACCCCGATCCCCGCCTTCTGACCATCGTCGACCCGAGGCCGCTCATCCGGGCGACCGGGGCCATCCAGAACACCTACGCCCTGTCGATGCTCCAGGCCGAGACGCTCGCAGCCGCCCTCACCCACGACTGGGCCATCCGGTTCGCCGACGCGGCGAGCGCCCCCGACCCGGTCCGCCGGGCGGCCGAGGAACTGGGTCTCGACCTCCAGATCCTGCCGTAGCTGGACCCGGACGACCACGCTGCGTGATCGGTCCTCCGGCGCTCCGGGGCCGGATCGGGCCCCCTCCCGCACCCCTTTCGCACCCCCAACCTTGCACGGCACCCCATCCGCACCCCCAAATGGGCGGTCATGGCGGTCAGCAATTGGGTCCTATGGACGGTCACCAACCGGGCCCGAACATGCCGCTGACCTGGCCTTTCGTGCGAAGGACCAGGTCAGTGAGCGGAGGGGGTGGGATTTGAACCCACGGTGAGGTTGCCCCCACAACGGTTTTCGAGACCGTCCGATTCGGCCGCTCTCGCACCCCTCCGGGTTCGCCGAGCGTCCGGCGGCCCGGGACGAGCGTACCGCTCGCGTCCCGGGCCGCCGTGGGGATCAGGCGGCGGCGCCGCCGACGACCGGCTGGTTGAGCTTGATGGCGCCCGTCGAGCCCTTGAACTGGGCGTCGCCGAAGGCGAAGATCCCGCCGTCGCGTGCGATGAGCCAGTAGCCGCCTGCAGAGGGGTTGGCGGTCATGGCCACGATCGGCTGGTTGAGCTTGAGGGCGCCGGTGGAGCCCTTGAACTTGGCATCGCCGAAGGCGAAGATCCCGCCGTCCGACGCGACCAGCCAGTAGCCGGCGCCGGTGGGCGAGACGGCCATGCCGACGATCGGCTGGTTCAGCTTGAGGGCACCGGTGGAGCCCTTGAACTGGGCGTCGCCGAAGGCGAAGACCCCCCCGTCGGAGGCGACGAGGTAGTACCCCTTGCCGGTCGGCGAGGAGGCCATGCCCACGATGGGCTTGGCCAGCGTGGTGTTGCCCAGGGAGCCGAAGGCCTTGGCGTCGCCGTAGGCGAACACGCCTCCGTCCGACGCCACCAGCCAGTAGCCGGCGCCGGTGGGTGTCGCCGCCATGCCCACGATGGGCTTGGCCAACGGAAGTGCGCCGGCGGAGCCGAAGAACGTCGCCTTGCCGAAGGCGAAGATGCCGCCGTCGGATGCCACGAGCCAGTACCCGTCGTTGCGGGGTGTCGACGCCATGCCGACGATCGGCTTGTTGAGCTTCAGCGATCCCGTCGAGCCGAAGAACGGGGCGTTGAAGGCGAAGATCCCTCCGTCGGACGCCACCAGCCGGTACCCGTCGGCGAATGGGAGCGGGTGCGTGCGATCGTGCACGAAGACGTCGACGTCGTCGTTGCTGTCGCCCGGCACCAGGTTGTTCGCGGTCGAGGCGAAGGTGACGTAGCGCCCGTCGAAGTTCGGGGTGGCGAAGAAGCTCCCGTCGTTCGCCTCTCCGAGCGTGCGGGTGAGGCTGACCCGGCTGGTGGTGGCGGTGGTGCGGTCGTAGATGAAGGCGTCGCTCCTGGCGTTGGTGTCGTCGGCCACCAGGTTGGGGGCCAGCGAGTCGAACGTCACGAACCGGCCGTCGCCACTGATGCTCGGGAAGAAGCTGCCCCCGGGCGCCTGCACGCCGCCCGGCCCCACGCTGATGCGAGTGGTCGTTCCCGTCTCCCGGTCGTGGAGGAACACGTCGGCCGCCCCGTTCGTGTCACCGGGCACCAGGTTGCTCGCTAGTGACGAGAAGGCCACCCACCGACCGTCGGCGCTGATGGACGGGAGGCTGCTGGCGCCGGCGCCGACGACGCCGCCGGTGGACTTGCTGATCAACGTGCTCGTGTTGTTGGCTCGGTCGAAGACCAGCACCTGGCGCGACGAGGGGACCAGGTTGCCGGTGGTGACGTTGTTCACGGTGGCGCCGACGGCGGCCGAGTCGTAGGCGACGAAGCGCCCGTCGGCGCTGATGTCGGGCTCGAGGCTGGACCCGCCGGTGGCCTGGGTGCCGTTGTTGAGGACGCTGATGCGCGTGGTGGTCTTGTTCTGGCGGTCACGAAGGAAGACGTCGGTCTGATTGTTGGTGTCGCCCGCCACCAGGTTCTGGGCGTTGGCGGCGAACGCCACCCAGCGGCCGTCGGTGTTGATGGTCGCTTCGGCCAGCGCCACGCCTCCGCTGCAGAAGACCTGCGTGCCCGGGGGCGGGTCGATCGAGGTGGCGGACGCGAAGCACCTGCCTTCGACGCCGGCCGAGGACACGTCCTCACGAGTGATGGCGCCGGAGATCCGGTCCCACACGAACACGTCACGACCGGTCGCGTCGGTGGAGGCAGTGGGAGAAGGCGGCGCCGCATTCGTGTCCCCGGGGACCAGGTTGCGGGCGCCCGAGCCGAACACGACGAAGCGGCCGTCACCGCTGATCTCGGGGAACAGACTCGGCCCGTCGGGCTGGACGTCGCCAGGGGCGTTGATCCGGGTCGTCCCACCCGTACTCCGGTCGAAGACGAAGACGTCCTCACGGTCGTTGGTGTCGTTGGGCACCAGGCCCGTGCTGCGCGTGTGGTACACCACGATCCGCCCGTCGTCGCTGATCACCGGCGCGGGGATGCCACCGGTCGACGTCGTCTGCGAGCCGGTCGAGCTGACGCTCACCCGTTCGGTCGCCCCGGGCGACCCTGCTCCCGCCTGCGACGACGGCATGAGCGCTGCTCCTGTGGCGGCCGCGGCGACGGCCCACCGCCACCGACTCCGGCCCGTGCGCGCAGTTTTCATCCGATGGTTCATGAGGGGATCCCTTCGACGGCGCCAACCGGAACGGCCTTGCCCGGCTCCGGCTCGGCCGGATACTAGTGGGTTGTTACCGAAGTGCACCCGAACTATTCCGACGAGTCACCTATTGGAGTCGGGAAACGAAACGTGTAAGCTTCTGCCACCGGGTGCGCCGGGAGCCGAGTTGCTTCTTTCTGAGGCGGCGGCGGAGATGAAGGAGAAAGGGACACAATGCAGAAGCGTCGTCCGTTGTACCTGATGGCGTTCGGGGTGGTTGCGGTGCCGTTGGTGGCCGCGTCCATCGCCTACGCGTGCAGTGCGCTTGCCAGCCTGTCGGTCGACATCCAAAGCGCCGACTCCGGC
>DATAIT010000016.1 GCA_036262515.1 Acidimicrobiales bacterium
CGAGCCCGTCGCCGTCAACGAGCTCGTCGGCCAGGAGGTGATCGCCTGACCCTCGCGTAGGCTCGCAGAAAGCCTCACCTCCCGCTCAGCAACTGCGGGATTTCGGTGATCGACACTGCCGATTTTCAGTGATCCGCAGCAGGGCCTCGGTCCTCATCTCCCACACCAGCCGATGGAACACGTCGGCGGCGTTGTCGCGCCCAACCCCCCCGCCTGCGGCCGGTAATCGTGTTCGCCTACGGCGAACTCAGTGTTGACAAACGTCGCTCTGTCAGAGATGCCGTTCTCCAGCACTTCCGCTGCAGCATCATGCGCCGGGCCCTTGCGCGAACTGTTGATCGGCGTGATGGCCAGCACCATCCGAGTGCCCTGCCCTGGGTGTTCGGTGCGACCCCGCCGGTTTCCCTCGTCTACCGCGGGTCAAGAAGTCTGACAGCTTGCCAGCCCAAGGCTGCCCGCGGCAGCTTCGCCCTATCGAGGTCTCGACTCTGCGCAGCAACCGATGGTGGTCCGCAGACCTCCCCCCGGACGACGACTCCGGCCGGGCTACCGGCCGGCGGGAGGTCTCATGTCCAGCATCGAGAAGCGCGGCGGCCGTTGGAGGGCCCGGCATAAGGCGCCCGACGGGACGCAGCACAACAAGACCTTCGCTCGTCGCATTGACGCCGAGCGCTTCCTGACGAGCATCGAACACTCGAAGGGGTTGGCGCTTACGTCGACCCGGCAGGTGGCCGGATCACGGTCCCGGGCCTACGCAGAGCAGTGCGGACCATGCAGGTCCATCGACCGACGACGGCGGCCAGGGTCGAAACGAAATTCCGCCGGCACGTTTACCCGACGCTCGGTGATCGTCCGCTCGGCAGCGTCCGCCCGTCCGAGGTGCAGTTCTGGGTGAAGGAGCGCGCGGAGGTGCTGCCGCCGGCGACCGTGCAGGTCGTCTACCGGTACGTCGCTGCGGTCTTCGCCGCTGCGGTCGCATACCGCTTGATCCGGTGACGCCGTGCAAGGGCGTGCGTCTACCGAAGCTCGAGTTGAAGCAGGTCGTCCCGTTGCCGGTCGAGGCCGTCGACGCCCTGGTCGACGCCATGCCCGAGCGCTACCGGGCGCTCGTCGTGCTTTGCTGCGGGCACCGGGTTGCGACAGGGAGAGGTCCTTGGGCTCACCATCGATCACGTCGACTTCCTCCGCCGCACGCTGCGGGTCGAACAGCACTCGTGCTCCTGCCAGGCCGGCCGCCCTTCCTAGGCCCACCGAAGACGTCGGCCAGCCGCGAACGGTGCCCATGCCGGATGTCGTCCTGCAGGCGCTGGCTGGCCACCTGGCCGCCTACGCGGCGGTGGGTGGTGACAGCCTGGTCTTCACCCGCCGGACGGCTCCGGGATCAGTCGGACGCGCTTCTCCGAGTCGGTGTGGGTCCCTACCGTGAAGCGGGCGGGGTGGCCAGTGGGGACGCACTTCCATGACCTTCGCCACTTCTACGCGTCCCACCTCATCCGGCACGGCGAGTCGGGGAAGGACATCCAGGCCCGGCTCGGCCATGCGTCGGCCAGCGAGACGTTGGACACCTACTCCCACCTCTGGCCGGACTCGGAGGACCGCACCCGGCTGGCAGTCGACTCTGTCCTCGGATCTTCCCGTGTCCATTCTGTGTCCAGGGCGACGGTGTAGGCGGCGAAACTGCTGGTCACAGGCGTGGTGACGGTGAGCCGGCCTGTAAGCGGGGTTCTGTCCGGCGCCCGAAGGCGCTGGGGTGACCATCCATCTGTGCGGCCTACCTGGGGAGATCGAGCGGGCCGCTCCTCCCACGCTTGGCCTTGCTCCGGGTGGGGTTTGCCGAGCCGCCCGGGTCACCCCGGCCGCTGGTGCGCTCTTACCGCACCGTTTCACCCTTACCTGTGCTCCAAAGAGCCATCGGCGGTCTGTTCTCTGTGGCACTTTCCTGCGAGTCGCCCCGACTGGCCGTTAGCCAGCACCCTGCCCTATGGAGCCCCGACTTTCCTCGACGCCGTCGAGCGACGCCGCGGTCACCCGGCCGGCTCACCGTCAGACCACAGTGTCGCACGTCAGGACGGTGCCCGGCGCCGAAGGCGGCGACCGCCCCGAGCGAGCAGGTCGGCCGCCGCCCCCTTGGGCGTCGAGTGCCGTTAGAAGTCCTTGAAGACCCCGCCAGTGCCGGTCTCGCCGCCCTGCTGGGTCGCCGGATCGATGGTCGGCACCAATGTCACGCCGTTGCCGCGGCTGTTCGGGTGGGGCGTGCGCACCCACGTGCCATCGACTCCCAATGACAGCGTGACGATGGAGTACGAGTCCGTGCCCGCCTTGTCGACGAGCGACCCCGCCGCCTGGTTGTTGGCGCAGCCCTGGCTGCTACCACCGCCGGCGTTCGAGCCGAAGGGGGCGAGGAAGGTCGGTGCGAAGCCGCCGACGTAACTGTCGTTGCCGGCGTCGTCGAGCGCCACGCCGACACCGCCGACGTTGCCGCCGCCCACGTCGTAGCGGGGGAGGTTGTCGCACGCGTCCTCGTCGTCGATCACGCCGCCGGCACCGGGCGTCTGGTTCACACCGCTCGCCCCGGCCAGCTTGTTCGGCGTATAGAAGTTGTGGGTGTCGTTGCCGGCGTAGTCGTGGAAGACGCCCACGCCGCCGACGAGGGCGAACCCGGTGCTGTTGCGCACTTCGAGGTACTGGTCGTCGCCCGCCCTGTCGTGCAGGAGGCCGACACCGAAGACGTGGCCGGAACCATTGCTGACGGTCTTGCCCGTGTAGCGGTCGTTGCCACTGCGGTCGATCAGGATCCCGACGCCGAGGAAGCCGGACCCGTTGCTCACCATGCGGCGGACGACGGGGTCGGCCGTGCAGACGGCGTCGACATCGGGCGTCTGGCGGACGCCGTAGGTGTCGTTGCCGCCGAGGTCGAGGAGAAGGCCGGCGGCGGGGATGCAGTCGGCGGCGGTCAGACCGGGGATGGCGCGCTGGCACCCCTTGGCCGGCCCCTCACCCTTGACACCGGGCTGCCCCGGAGGACCGAAGTTGACGTCGATGAGGCTAGAGCCGGAGTTGTTGACGTAGGTGTCGGCGCCGCCCGCATCGATGAGAACCGCATAGTCGTTCATGTACGTGTTGGCGGCTGTCGTCGAGCGGCTGTAGCGGAGCACCGGCCAGAGGTCGATGTCGGCGCCGACCGGCAGGACGACCTTGGTGAGCGCCTTCTCGAGGTCGCTCGCCGATTTCCACATCCGCTTGGCGCACTGCTGGATGTCGGCGAAGTCGCCTGGGTTCAGACTCCCGCCGTTCCCGTGCTCGCTGGCTGCTGCCTTCAGCACCGCCGGCGGGATCGACGCCATGTGTGCCTTGGAGATGCGCTGGCAGGAGAGCACGTCATAGAGGGCGAGGGCGATGTTCCCCGTCACCTCCGGCGACAGGGCCGCCTTGAGGATGGTCGGAGTGGGGTCCTTGGGCGCCCCCATCTCGAGCGAGAGCGACTTCACGACGTCGACAAGGGCGGCCGTCGGGTTGGCGGGCAGTGTCGGAGCCGTGGCCGGCGGCGCTTCGAGGAACGGCTCGGCCGTCTGGAGGGCGGACGTCACCTGTGGCGATATGGGAGGGAGCGTGTCGGTGAGGATCCCGGCGCTCGACGTGGTCGCCGTTGCGGCGAAGAGGCCGATCACGGCAAGTGTGATGCCGGCAAATCGCTGCGCCCGTCGCGCGCGGAGCATGGAAGTGCGCGTTGAAACTGTCATGACAGGACAAGACCCCCAGTGTGCATTCCGTCCCTTTCCGCCGGGAATCGCCTGATAGTGCGGGAAGCCTCTTCGGTTGTCAATACCTCGGCGGACGCCTCGCTTCCTGCCCATCCGGAACCGCCGGACCCCGTACGAGGGACAACGGGATCACCCCGGCCCAGTGGGGGAGCGCCAGGTCCTCCGGGCGGACCGGTGCGCACCTTTGCCGACGCTTCGTCGAGCGGAAAGCGCACGACGAGCGTCGCCCTCAGCTCTTCTGACGTCGGCGGGCGGGTGTCGGCGGTGCGCCCGGGGACGAGGTGCTCGAGAATGGCCATGACCGCCTTCTCCTTGCCGGCCTCGTCGATGACCGGCTGTGGCCGCCCGAAGGCCATTACCGAGCGGTAGTTCATGGAGTGGTGGAACGCCGCGCGGGCCAGCACCAGCCCGTCCACGAGCGTGAAGGTGATGCACGCCTCGATCCCACTGGTCAAGGCGCGTAGGGCGAAGTTGCCTACCGCCCCATGGAGGTAGAGGTCGTCGTCGATCCGGGCGAAGGCGGTGGGCACGACCCAGGGCCGCCCGTCGACGGCGAAGCCGACATGGCAGATCAGCGCCTCGTCGACGATGGCGTGGATGGTTTCGACGTCGTAGCGACAACGGGCGGCCAGGCGGCGCACAGTCGATCGGGCGGTCGGTGAGGTATCGGAGGGCGGCACCCGATCATCGTGGCGCGAGGGGCGCGGCCGGGCGAGGGAATTCGTCGAACCGGGGGCTCAGGATGGCGGGGCGGCGGTCTCGAATGTCGGGCCGAGCGGTGTCCGGAGAGCTCGCAGCAGGGAGCATGGCGTGCGGCGCGGCGGAGGCGGGGGTAGTTGCGTCGGGAAGCATCGCCAGTGTGCAAGCGTTGGACGAATCATGAAGGTGGAGATCTGGTCCGAAGTCGTGTGCCCCTGGTGCTACATCGGCAAGCGCCGGTTCGAGAACGCGCTCTCCCGTTTCCCGCACGCCGACGAGGTGGCGGTGACGTGGCGCAGCTTCGAGCTCGATCCCACCACCTCGGCGACGGACATCGACCTGGTCGGACACCTGGCCGCCAAGTACCGGGTGTCGCGAGAGGAGGCGGCCGCCATGAACGACCGGGTCACCGGCATCGCCGCCGGCGAGGGCCTGGCGTTCAAACTCGACATCGCCCGGCGGGGCAACACGTTCGACGCCCATCGCCTCGTCCACCTGGCCGCCGAACGGGGCAAGCAGGGTGAGATGAAGGAAGCGCTCCTGTCTGCGTACCAGACCCAGGGCGAGTCCATCGCCGACCATGCCGCCCTGATCCGGGTCGCCGTGTCCGCCGGCCTCGACGAGGGCGAGGTTGCCGGAATGCTCGCGGGCGACGCCTACGCCAGCGAAGTGCGGGCCGACGAGCGTGAAGCCCGCGAGCTCGGCGTGAGCGGCGTGCCCTTCTTCGTGTTCGACCGCCGCTACGGCGTCGCCGGTGCCCAGCCGGCCGATGTGCTGCTCGAGATCCTGCAGAAGGCGTGGGACGAGCGCAGCCCGGTGCGGGTGCTGCCCGGCGGAGAGGACGCGTGCGGGCCCGAAGGCTGCGGACCCCCGAAGACCTGAGGTGGCGGAACTACATGTTTGTAGTTGTCACAGCCCCATGGGAGGCTGGACGGCATGGCCACCCCGACCCTCGAGCGAGCCGCTGAGCGCCTGGCCGCCCTCCTCGGGGCGCCCGGCACGGGCCTGCGTGACCCGTCGGAGCACAGCGCCAACCTGATCTTCGAGGCGGAGGCGGTGCCCCGGCCGCTCGCGCGCCTCGGCGTGCCGGGCGACGTCTGGGCGGTCGATGGCGGCCAGGCGCTGGTGGCCGATGCCCGCTGCCTCCAGGTGCTGGTCACCAGGGCGTCCTGGGTCCGGTTCCAGGCCGGCCGCTGCGTCACCGAGGACGAGGGGGAGTTGCGGGCCCACCTGCTGGGCGGCGCCGACGAGCGGATGGCGGCGGTCGAAGCGCTCGACCTCGACGGCATCGCCGAGGACACGTCGGTCGACGTCAACCTGCTGCGCGACCGCTGGGAGTGGGACGCTGTCCGCCACTGCGTCGAGGAGGCCGAGCCCGGCGCCCTGGTGCTGGTCGACGGCGACCTCCAGCCCGACTGGCGGATCCCGTCGTCGTTTCTCGGCGAGCTGCTGGAGCGGGCCGCCGACCGGGGCGTGGTGCTGGCCGGCATCACCAAGCACTCGTCGCTGGCCCGCGGCGGCGCACCGCTGCTCGGCCTGCTCGAAGTGGAGGCGGCCAGGGCGCTCGGCTCCCGGGCCATGTGGTGGGCGCCGGTGGCCCGCACCAGGGCGTCGGCCCGCACCGACACCGGCGCCGGTCTCCAGGTGGTCGCCGCCCGCCTCGACCCCGACGCCCGCTTCGCCTTCCGCATCGACCTGCCGGTGGGCGTCGACGCAGGTGCCATCCTCGGCCGCCTGGCCGCCCTGTGCGACGATGCCGCCTTTCCCGGGTACCCCTACCCGCTCACCGTCGCCGACCGCCTGGCCGCCTGCCCCGGTTGGCTGCGCAGCGAGGCGTGGCTCCAGCTCGACGAGCTCCTGGCCCGCGCCGGCCTGTCGGCCGAGATCCGCGATCGCGCCTTCACCGACCGCCACCGCCTGATGGAGCGGTCGTGACCGACGCGCCGGCCGGCACCCGCGGGCGCCTGTTCGGCAAGAACGTGCTGGAAGGGGTCTTCCGGGCCGCGCCGGACGAGGATCTGTTCCTGGGCGAGCTGCTGGTTGCAGTCGACGACGTCACCGGCCGGCGGTACCTGTTCCGTGTGGTCGACGTCACCTACGGCACCGAGCACCGCGAGCCGGGTTGGGCCGAGCGGGTGGCCGGCACGCTGCTCGCCGACGACAGTCGCGGTGAGGCCGGCGCCCATCCCGTCTACGAGCAGGAGCGGCGTACCTACCGGGTGGCCGAGTGCCGGTGCCTGGGCTACCTCACCCCCGACGGCAAGGCCTTCCGCAAGCCCAAGAGCCTCCCTACCCAGTTCTCCCGCGTCGTCGCGCCGGAGGCGGCCGACTTCGAGTTCCTGCGCACGCGCATGGGCGACCTGTCGGTCGGTCACCTGCGCAGCGGCGAGGAGATCGTGGACTTCGACGTCGGCATCCCCGGCGCCAGCCTGGCGACCCACGTGGGTATCTTCGCCACCACCGGCATGGGCAAGTCGAACCTTATGCGGGTCATTGCCGGCCAGGTGCTGCAGGCCAACGGGCGCTACGGGCTGCTGCTCATCGACCCCCACGGCGAGTACCGCCAGGCGCTGGGTCGCCACCCGTGGGCGGCCCAGCGCCTCCGGGTCTACGCCGCCCGCCGGCTGGTCAACACCTCCACGCTGCAGATCAGCCTGGCCGAGCTCACCGTCGACGATCTCCGCACCGCCTACGAGTGGAGCCGCCCGCAGGAAGAGGCGCTGTTCGAGCTGGAGCGCCACTACGGCACCCCGGGCCTGTCGTGGCTCCTGGCCTTCGCCCAGGTCGACGACCTCCCGGGCTTCCGCGATCTGGAGCTGGGCAACCGGGTCGCCCTCAACACGATGCAGGTCGTGCACCGGCGGGCACGGCGCATCGTCGACCTTCCCTGCATCGCCACCGACGCCAACGTGTCCACCGGCGCCGCCATCGTGCGCGACCTCACCGAGGGCCGCGTGGTGCTGTGCGACGTGAGCGGGCTCGGGTCCACCGAGGAGGTGCTGCTGGCGTCGTTCCTCACCCGGAAGGTGCTCG